>JACZJB010000214.1 GCA_014860805.1 Anaerolineales bacterium | reverse complement strand
AGGAAATGATGAAAGTGCGTGGAAACCGCATTTCCATGATCTTCCAACAGCCTCAATCGGCGCTTAACCCTGTCTTCCGCGCGGGAGACCAGATCTCTGAAGTCCTTAATATTCATCAGGATTTCGGCAAGGAAGCCGGCAAGAATCGCGCCATCGAATTGCTTAAATTGGTGGGCATCCCTGAGCCTGAAAGCCGCGCCGAATCCTTTCCGCATGAACTTTCCGGAGGTATGGCGCAGCGCGTCATGATCGCCATGGCGCTTGCATGCGTGCCCGATCTTTTGATCGCAGATGAACCCACCACGGCTTTGGATGTGACGATTCAGGCACAGATCCTGGATTTGATGAGGGAAATGCGTACCCAGCTTGGTTCTGCGATGATTTTGATCACCCATGATCTTGGTGTGATTGCTGAAATGGCAGACCGCGTGGCAGTTATGTATGCAGGCGAAATTGTGGAACAGTCCCCAGTCGCTTCACTCTTTGACCGACCGCTTCATCCATATACAAAGGGCTTGATTGGTTCAATTCCAGTACTGGGCCAAGTCCGAGACCGATTGGATGTCATCCCCGGATCGGTGCCAAATCTGGTTAATCTACCTTCTGGCTGCCGCTTTGCTCCTCGCTGTATGGCGCGTATCGAACATAATTTATCAATTTGTACTGATAAGCGCCCGGAATTAGCGGATATTTCCGAGGGACACAAGGTACGCTGCTGGCTTTATCAAGACGCTGACCAGCATGTTGCCCCGCTAAAGCAAGCAAGCAAATCCAAATAGAGATGATGTGGCTATGAATACAACCAAAATGCAAACTCAAGAAAAGCCAGATTTGTTGGTGGTAAAAAATCTTACAAAATATTTTCCGGTTCGCTCCGGCGTTTTTCAACGCATTACCGCCTGGGTACAGGCTGTGGACAAGGTCAGTTTTGCTGTAAAAAGCGGCGAGACTCTCGGCATGGTGGGTGAATCCGGGTGTGGAAAGACAACGGTTGGACGATCCATCCTCCGCTTGATCGAACCGACTTCCGGTGAAGTGTCCTTCAACGGCGAAAATATTATTACCATGCGTCCCAAGTCGCTTAAGGCATTGCGTCGCGATATGCAGATCATCTTCCAGGATCCATATGCATCTCTGAATCCCCGCATGCCAATCGGCGAAGCGGTGATGGAAGGCTTGCAGATTCACAAGATCGGGCATCCCAAGGAACGCTGGGAAATTGCGATCAACATGCTCAAGAAGGTTGGTCTGGAAGAGTATCATGCCCGCCGTTACCCGCATGAGTTCTCCGGCGGAACGCCAGCGTATTGGGATTGCCCGTGCCCTTGCGTTACAGCCAAAGTTTATCGTCTGTGACGAGCCCGTCTCTGCGTTGGATGTCTCTATTCAGTCTCAGGTTTTAAACATTCTCAAAGACCTGCAAAAGGAATTTGGCCTTACCTACCTTTTCATTGCTCATAACTTGAGCGTCGTGGAACATATTTCAGACCGCGTGGCGGTGATGTACCTTGGCAAGATGGTGGAGTTGACCGAACGTGATGCGCTTTATCGCGAACCTTTGCATCCATACACAAAGGCATTGCTTTCCGCCATACCGGTTCCCCATCCTGAAGTGAAACGCGACCGCACCATCCTGAAAGGCGATGTGCCCAGCCCGCTCAATCCTCCCACGGGCTGCCGCTTCCACACACGCTGCCCCATTGCGGTGGCGCAATGTTCACAGGCAGAACCTGAGTTCAGGGAAGCCAGACCCGGTCACTGGGTTGCTTGCTGGCTTGTGGAATAAAAACACGGATAACTGCAAAAGACCGCTGCCAGGCGGTCTTTTTGTTTTACAGGCAAAAACTTTTTCGTCATTCAACGTTGTTATAATTAGATTCAGTTCATAGTACGTATGCTATTTCACATCGGCAGGCAATCATGAAGCAAAAATTTCCGCTACTATTAATTGGACTTATCCTAATCACTGCGTGTTTGACTCCGCAATTGCAGGAGGCGACTTCCACTCCATCCGTAACTCCATTCCCAACCAGCACCCCGGTCTTGAACGCTCCAACTTCCCTGACCGTATGCCTCGGGCAGGAACCCAATACTCTCTATCCGTATGGCGGACCGAATGCCGCGGCGCGAAGTGTTCTGGCTGCAATATACGAAGGTCCGATCGATCTGGTTGGCTATGATTACCAGCCCGTCATCCTAACCCGTATTCCATCCATTGAAAACGGAGAGGCACAAATCGTCAGTACGGCAGTGCAGGATGGAGGTCAAGTGGTTGATGCGGATGGGAATCTGGTCTCGTTGGCTGAAGGCATGCGTATCCATCCTGCCGGGTGCCGCAACGATGACTGCATTATCACTTATGACGGCGTAACATCCCTTGAGATGGATCAAATGGTTGTCACCTTTCGCCTGCGCCCGGATCTAACCTGGGCTGACGGAACGCCGCTCACAGCCGTTGATTCGGCTTACTCATTTGAACTTGCATCTGACCCTGAAGCAGCCAGTAATTCCTATTTGACCGACCGCACGCAAACATATGAAGTCGCCGATGAAAAAACATTGCAATGGTGGGGAGTCCCCGGCTTTATTGACCCGACCTATTTCATCAACTTTTGGGCGCCTGCGCCAAGACATTTGTGGAGCGAGTTCCCTGCCGATCAATTGCAAACAGTAGACCTCTCCTCCCGCTCGCCGCTTGGCTGGGGACCATACATGATGAAGGAATGGATCTCTGGTGATCACATTACATTAGCCAAGAATCCGTATTATTTCCGGGCACGGGACGGGTATCCAAAATTTGACGAGATCTCCTTCCGCTTCATCCCCGACCCGGATATGGCTCTGAGCGAATTGGTTGCAGGCCGCTGTGACATTCTCGACCCAACCATCAATCTGGATAATCACGCGGGTTTATTGAAAGAGATGCAAAACGCTGGACAGGCAAATGCCTTTTTCACAACAGGCATGAGCGTGGAATGGCTCGGGCTGGGGCTTGTCCCCGCCGCCTATGATAATGGCTATGACCTTCAAAAAGACCGCCAGGATTTTTTTGCAGACCGTCATACCCGTCAGGCAATTGCCTATTGTCTCAACCGTCAAGCTGTGGTTGACAATGTGCTCTTTGGATTAACTACGGTGCCTACAACCTATATCCCCGTTGAACATCCGCTGTATGACCCAAACATTGAACTTATTCCATATGACCCTGAAATTGGCCTTTCCCTTTTAAAGCAGGCTGGCTGGCAGGATACGGATGATGATCCATCCACACCGTTACGAGCGATCAATGTGGATAACGTCGCTTACAATACTCCATTGGAATTGAATTATTACACAACAGCCGCCACACAGCGCAGGCAGGTAGTGGAGATTCTTGAGGCGTCCCTGTCGAACTGTGGAATCGGCTTGAAAGTGCAGTACTTTTCCCAGAATGATCTTTATGCTTCCGGACCGAATGGCTTTCTTTTTGGAAGAAATTTTGACCTGGCCGAGTATGCGCTGGGTGTGGACGGGGTTGAGCCTTCATGCGGCTGGTTCACAACAGCAGAGATTCCAAGCGGCGACAACTCGTGGAGCGGCACGAACTTGAGCGGTTACAGCAATGCTGAATATGACGCCGCCTGCCTCGCCGCAGGAAGAGCGCTGCCTGATGAGCAGGGATATGTCGATGCACACCGTCAGACCCAGAATATTGCTGCGACCGATCTGCCTTCCATTCCCTTGTATTATCGTTTGCGGATTGCAGCCACACGCCCCGATATTTGCAATTTTGATTTTGACCCCACTGCCAACCCTCTTTGGAACATCGAGGCGGTAGCCAGAGGGGAAGCATGCGAAAGGCCGTGAGTTTACAGGTACGTAAGGAGCGTTGTATCATCATCTTTAACTTGCTATAATGCATTTATTCAATCTGTAGGAGCCGAGCGTGCCAGGAATTTTTTATGGACAATAATGTTTTGATTGTTGACGACCATCGTGATATTTTGCGGCTCCTGCATTCCACTCTTGATTCTCTCAAAAAAAAAGAGATCAAAATATTCGATGCGCCTTCGGGGGAAGAAGCGCTGCTTGAATCCAGCCGCCACAAAATTGATTTGTTGATCACCGATTACATGCTGCCTGGCATGAGCGGCGTGGAATTGATGCACAAGGTGCGCGCTCGTCACCCGGAAGTAAAAATCATCTTTATTACCGGCATATCCGACAAAAAAAAGCGCGATGAAATGCTCAACGCCGGCGCCCTTGCCATCTTCGACAAACCCGTTCCCCTTGCAGACTTTTTGGATGTGGTAGAGCGTGGACTTGGCCTCGTGCAAACCATTTTCCCGCCAGAAAAAACAGGCGAACAGGTTGAAGAGCGTCATTCGCGTCTTTCCGATTTGCTGGCCAACTTTCGGCAGGATGTAAAAGCCGAAGCGGTTTTCCTGCTAAATGACCGCGGTCTGGTGCAGGCGCGCACCGGCAAACTTCACGACTCAAGCATGGAAGTCTCGCTCATATCCACGTTGATGGCCATTCACAATGCCAGTTTAAAAGTTGCCCGCCACAATCATCAGGAGAGCATCGATTCGTATCATGTTTTCAGCGGCGGCGATCATGACCTGCTCTTCATTCCAGTCACCCCGCTTTATGCTTTGCTTGTCGCCGGCAACGGCCTTGCTACAGAAGACCGTATTCTTGAAACGGTTGGCGGCCTGCTCGCTTTACGGACGCAGGTGGAAAGATCGTTGAAATCCATGGGCGTGACCGGAGAATTGAAAGCCCTTTCTGAATCTGAAAAGGAAAGACCCGCCTCTGCAGCTGCCCCGACAGTTGTTGCCAAAAAACAGACGGACAAACTCGCCTCAGCAGTTCCCGCCCCGGAAATGGAAGCCCTGCTTAAAGATGCCACGGCTCAAAAAGCCAAAGTGTCCAATGCAGATGACTTTTGGAATCAGGCTGCCGAGGAACATGGAAAAAAGCCTGTCAGCTCCGAGGTCATTTCTCTGGAAGAGGCTCGTAAACTTGGCATTATCCCGGGTGGAAATTAAAAAATTTGTGATACAATTTTGCCCGCACTGGGGTATGGTGCAATGGCAGCACACCAGCCTTTGGAGCTGTGGATCTTGGTTCGAATCCAGGTACCCCAGCCTGATACATCCGCACTTGCGGACATTCTTTCTGAAACAGGATTTGCGCAACGCGGGCGACCGCCGCACAAATCCTGTTTTGTTACTGGCATATTCCGTTCGCTCTTATTATGAGGTGACATTATGAAGATAACCGCCATCCTTCTCGCCGCCGGGCAGGGGACTCGTATGAAATCATCCCTGCCAAAGGTTTTGCATCCGGTTGCAGGCAAGCCCATGATCTGGCATGCCATGCAAGCCATTCAAAAATCTACAACAGAAAAACCGGTTGTGGTGGTTGGGCATGGAGCGGAGGAAGTAACAAAATATCTCGGGGATTCTGCACAGACTGTTTTGCAGGAGCCGCAATTGGGGACAGGTCATGCTGTCATGCAGGCCGAGTCTTTATTGAAAGGGAAGACCGACCTTGTCATCGTTTGTTACAGCGATATGCCCTTATTGCGCGGTGAGACCCTGCAAAAACTGGTTGAGACCCAAAAGAATAATTCAGGTCCTGTTTCGCTGTTGACTGTGGTTGCAGACGACCCGCGCGGGTTTGGACGTATCATCCGCAAAACGGATGGTTCAGTGGATGCCATCGTGGAGGAATATGTCGCCACGCCCGAGCAGTTGCAGGTCAAAGAATTGAACGTGGGCGGTTATTGCTTCAATGCCAACTGGTTGTGGGACGCTTTGCATCGCATCCCTAAGAATCCTAAAAAAGGGGAATACTACCTGACAGACACGGTTGAACTGGCGACCCAGGCGGGCTTGTCTGTTCATGCCACTGTGATGGATGATCTTGAGGAGACCATCGGTATTAATACGCGCGTGCATCTTTCGGAATGTGATCTTGCCATGCGCAGGCGTATCAATCACGAACACATGCTTGGCGGCGTGACGATGATGGATCCTGTATCCACATATATTGAAGCTGGCGTAATCATCGGCAGGGATTCGATCATTATGCCGAACACCTACCTGCATGGAAAGACAGAGATCGGTGAACGCAATGTGATCGGTCCGAATTCCATCATCCGCGATTCAAAGATCGGGAACGGATGCAAGGTGCTGGCTTCAGTTTTGGAAGGTGCGTGGCTCGAAGACGATGTGGACATGGGACCGTTTGCGCGGCTGCGAAAAGGCGCTCATCTTGGCAATCACGTCCATATGGGCAATTTCGGAGAGGTGAAGGATTCGTATCTTGCAGACGGCGTAAAGATGGGTCACTTCTCCTATATTGGCAATGCGCAGATCGGTTCCAATACCAATATCGGCGCGGGGACGATCACTTGTAATTATGACGGTGAGAAGAAGCACGCTACTGAAATTGGCGAAGATGTGTTCATCGGTTCAGACACCATGTTGGTGGCTCCGTTGAAAATCGGGGATGGCGCACGCACAGGCGCAGGTTCAGTGGTGACGAAAAACGTGGCTGAGGATACACTTGTGGTGGGCGTACCCGCCCGCGCCATTAAAAAACTGGAACGGAAAGCAAAAAAGAAGTAACAGTACCTAGGTGTAAAAATGACCCTGAAAAAAGAAGAGAAACAAGCTTTGATAGACCTTGCAAATGAAGCCCGCCGCCGTGCATATGTTCCTTACTCGAACTATCCCGTTGGTGCCGCTCTGCGGACGAAGTCCGGGCGATTGTATACCGGCGTGAATGTGGAGAACGCTGCCTATCCACAGACGATGTGCGCCGAACGGGTTGCCATTTTCAAAGCCGTGTCGGAAGGCGAAACCGAATTTGAAGTGATCGCAGTGGTCACAAATAACGGCGGTTCCCCGTGCGGTGGATGCAGGCAGGTGATGGCTGAGTTTGGCTTGGATACCATTGTTCTTTTCGCGGATGGAAAAGGAAATTTGACAAAGGAAACCACCGTCCACGAGCTGCTGCCTGAGGCGTTTACCCCGAAACATCTTGTGATGGAAAAATAAATTGCAACGGTGGTTGGGTAGGCGGCGGGTCTTGATATAGACTGCATCTTATTGAACACCGCCGCTGCCTTGAGCCCATGACCGATTTCCGCTCTTTCCGCGCTTCTGCTGTTGTACTCCGCCATGCTGATTGGGGTGAAGCTGACCAATTGCTCACGTTCTACACACGTGAACAGGGCATGGTGCGCGCGCTGGCAAAAGGCGCGCGAAAAATGACCTCGCGCAAAGGCGGACATTTACAACCCTTCACTCAAATCACTGTGCAACTTGCAAAGGGACGCGACCTGCTGATCGTCACGCAGGTTGAAACCGTGAATGCCTTTTTGCCGTTGCATGACAATCTTGAAAAATTAAGTTACGCTTCTTATGTAGTTGAGTTATTGCTGCGTTTTTCCTATGAAGAGGAAGGCGGGAATCCCGCGATCTTTCGGCTGTTGATCGAAACACTGGATCGCATCGAAAAAGAAGCCGAAGCCTGGCTTGCGGTTCGATATTATGAAATGCGATTATTGGATGCTGTGGGGTTTCGCCCGCAGATGTTTGAGTGCGCAAATTGCGGAAGAGAAATTCTTGCGGAAGATCAATACTTCTCGTTCACAGCGGGCGGTGTCATTTGTCCGCGCTGCGGGCAGGGCCTGCCCAATCTCGCAAAGATCTCGGTGGAAACGCTCAAATATTTGCGCCATTTTCAACGCTCCAGTTACAGGGATGCATCTCGTGCAAACCCCAGCTTTGAGGTTAAGAAAGAAGCGGAAATCCTCATGCAGGGATACTTCACTTATTTGCTTGAACGCGAATTAAACACGCCCGGCTTCATTAAACGTGTCAAGTCGTAGCGGGCATTCGTTTGCTCCAATTCAAAACAAAAACCCAGGCAACAAATAAAACGATTGGTTTCAACATTCTCCAAAGCAGGATTTGAAACCATTTCCATTTAAACGTGTAGATGATCTGCGTGATGAGCCAGCGCGCTAACAAGGTTTGACCCAGCCCGCTTCGCACGAGCCGACGCTTGTATCTGCTGAATGAAAATTCGCCATGCTGGTACGACTCTGCGATCTCTTGTGCTGCGATGGCTCCGTATCCCAATGCCATGCTGATGCCTTCGCCAAAGATCGGGTCTGCGCCGACAGCATCGCCTACCAGTAATACGCGCGGCACGGATGCCTTGTTCCACGGGCTGTACCAGCGAATGGGATGACCTTTGATCTCGTAGTCGTTCAAGTCAAAGCCCTGGCGTTTCATTTCTTCTGCGAGTGGTTGTTTCAATGCAGGGCGTTTTTGGTCGGCGAGCAGATTTGTATCGTACACTCCCCAGCAGCGCATTGGCTGGCCGTTGATTTGGGTGGGGAAATCCCAGGTATAGCCTGCGATGTTGTTGGGGACTGCAAAGAAGTCGAAGAAAGCAACGTCATTGCGAGGGCGTTCTTGTTTTTTGATCGAAGCAATCTTATTGTTGCTGGTTGTGTAATCTGGAGTGATCACTTCCAAGACCCGCGCTGTGTAAACAGGCTCGTTTGGAAAGATGGAGCGGCGCGTGTCTCCGTTCGAGCCGTCTGCTCCAACGACGATTTCTGCTCGGAACTCGCCTTGATCCGTTTCGACAGTGACTCCGTTTTCATCGGGAATAACTTTTTTTATTGTCACCCCCTGCCTGATCTCTATTCCTCTGCTTTCCGCTTTTTTTGCCAGCCAGTGATCGAATTCGCTGCGGCGGATGATGCGAATGGCGTGCCTTTTTGGCACACGGACATTGAGTCCCTTACCTTCGAAATCGAAGCGGATACTATCTGCATCCACGTGCGGGACTTCGCGCACATCCAAGCCAAGCCGTTCGAGGATCACTTCGGCGTCAATGACCAGTCCGCCTGCGCATAGTTTGAGGCGTGGATAATGTTCCTTTTCCAGAATCAAGATTCGGTTGGCAAGATGCGGGTCGATCCTGGTCAAATGCAGCGCCGTGGAGAGTCCGCTGGGTCCGCCGCCGAGGATAAGGATATCGTGCTTTCGCGTTTCGTTTTCCATCCTTTTATTTTGCCATAAAAAAGCGCAGGTCGGACTTTTGTCCGACCTGCTTTCCTGGGAGGAAAAAAATTTTCTTTTTTTCAGTCTGCCGCTGATGTGGCTGGGATGGCGGCAATGCTTCCGCGCCAGAAGAATGCCCAGTACATCACAACCGAGATAGTGTAGAGGATGATGGTGCCAATGAAAGGCGGGCCAAAGCCATATTTCACTTGCAGCCAGCCGCTGATGGTGGGGCTGAATGCCCAGCCGAAATTCCATGCCATGCTGGTCAGGCTGGCAACGGTGGCGCGGGCGGATGGTTCGACATGTTCCATGATAAAGGTTTGATAGACGGGCGAGCTCATGTTCATCAACGCGAGGCGGACGTAATAGGTTGCTGCGCCGACCCAGAAGATGGGGGAGAAGCCAAGCAAAATGAGGAAGGGAATCGAAAGTGCCTGTGTGATGACGACCAACTGGATTTTGCCTGTCCGTTCTGCGAGCGGAGGCGCAATCAATAGACCGATACCCATTGCCAGCGAGCCCCAGGCAAACAAAGTGCCGATGACCGGGTCGGGCTGGTGATGAACCTGGCGGAAGAAAACGTTCATGAACGGCATGATCAATCCTGCGCCAAGGGAGGTGAGCAGCATGGGCAAAATCAACTTTGTCAGCAGTAACGGATTCTTCGCAGCATATTGAAACGGCGCAAAGATGGCGCGCTGGTTGCGCTCCAACTTGGGCGAAGTGAGAAAGACCAATGGAATGATCGCCAGTGCGGCGCCGAAGCCGATGATGAGGATCGAGTCGCCGTAGGCGATGCTGCTGGTTGCCATTACATTTTTGGCGTTGCCCATCCATGTGGGCAGATAGCCGCCGACCCAGTTGCCAACGGAAGCCATGGTCATTTGCAGGCCCTGACCGAAACTGAAAAGATACGTGCGTTCCTTCTCGTTACTGTTCTCCATCAGGAAGGGAGACATGGTCACGCCTGCCAGACTCTGTGCAATGCCGGAGAGTACATTCATCGAATAAAAGGAAGTCTCTGTCTGCCAGATTGCCATGGCAAGGATGGAAATGCTGAGCAATGCTCCTGACAAGACCAGTGAGCTTTTACGTCCGATCAAGTCTGCGAGGTAGCCCATGGGCAGGGCGACGATCAACGCGACGAAACTGCTGGTGGTGATGAGGTTGCCAAGCAGGGCTTCGTCAAAACCGAGGCTGAGGACGTAGAAGTTGAAGATCAAACGGAAGACGCCCATCACCGCGCCGGTGAGGATGACGTTAAGCAGATAAAACCGCGCATTCGGTGAGAAGGCACGCACCTGGGAATTGTATTCGCCCAATACGCGTAACAACCTTGGGGCTTTTGTGTTTTGTTTGTTCATTCCTTCTCTTTATTCTTTTGATGAATTGTTTTGCAAAAAGGTCTGCAAATTTCCAAATATCGATTCCAATGCCTGCTTGCGCACGGCGTAACGCTTCTCGTCTTCGTTCAGGGAAAGCTCCACAAGGCTGGCGAGACGCAGCTCGCTCAGGTGATGAGTTACCGTCGGTGGGCGGAGTTGTAATTTTCGGGCAATTTCAGATGGGGTCAGGCTCTCGTTGGATAGATAATACAAAATTTTCAAGCGGGTTGGGTCGGCCAGGGCCTTGAGCGAACGTACGAGCGCATCTGGCACGGTTTCGCCGGGGACGACAGACATATCTGCCGGGCGGGCGCCGAAGAACAGAAGCATGGTGTCTTTTTCGATTCTTTCAAAGAAGATGAGCGGGGTTGTCCAGAAGGCGGGAGCAATGACAAATTTGGGAGCGCGGAACTCATCGCTGAGTTGGATACCCTGCGAAAGCTCGAAGAACAAATCGTTGATTTGCATCGTGGAAGCCAATGTCTGGGCACGTTCCAAACCAGCTTTGAGGATGGGTCCGACGCGTTTTTCTTCCTCTTCAAAGAAAGCCTGATAATACGATTGCATTGCGGAGAGGAATCCTTCGCCAAGTTCTTCGGGTTTGCTCCACCATTCAAAGGCGCGTTCAAGCGCGTCTTTTTTCAATCCTCCATGCTTTTTTCCAAAAGACTTGAAGATGAATTCAACATCTTCAGTTTTCCATGTTCCCTGTGATGCGATTCTTAATAGGATTTCCTTGATGCGTTTGTGTTTTTCCAGTTCTTCGGGGTTCCCCCCTATGGAAGCCTCTTCGAGCCGCTGAAGCTTGATCATCCGTTCGGCGGCTGGGATTTGTTTTAGTGCCCAGAGCGCGCTGACGGCGTCCTTGGGAGCAGGCAGGCTGTGCAGCCATTTGAGCGGTACCCCTGTAATTGGATAGACCTCCTCCAGAAGTTTGCGTTCCGAGGCGGGTATCCGCGAACGGACCCCGGCAGCCCAGGATGGACGAATACCGAAATAATCCGGTTCGTGCAGCACATGCAGGCTGATGAACATTTCGTAGGCTGTGCCGAAATCCCAAGTGATGGCGGGAGAGGAGGTTTGTTTGTCGGTCATAGGTTCCTTGATGACTGCGGATTATTTTGTGGACTTCAATTTCCTGCCGATCGAGATCAACATTTGACCCGTGTTTTCATCGATGTGATCGTTGAAGGGTGGAATGAATTTGAAAACAGTACCGAGAGTCACAAGTACCTGCCCGGTCTCATGGGTGAAACGGTTTCGCGTGGTTGTCTTAACATCATCCGTGTGAGCCTGAGTTTTTTGTTCATCAATAGTGTAATTATTTATGATAGACATGGGACCTCTCCTCTAGTAATAATGACTGTTAGGCAAGTGCCTATGTTAGACCAATGTCTAATTAGATAATAGTCTAACACAGGTGGTTTGTCAAGAGGGAAAATCCGCTTTTGGATATGCCCGCAGTCATAAATTGTGCTTTCTTGTGAGAAAAAGGCGAAATTTGTGACCTCTTTGGGTATAATTTTCAAGATCGATGTTTCCAGCCGTTTCTGTGGAAGGATAAAAAATGGCGCGTAAAATTTTCATCGGCACTTTGATCGTCCTCAGTTCGATATTCCTGATTTTGAGCATGCTTGGGATCGTTTTAGCTTGGGTTTACAACGAACCGCTGACCCAGGAATCCGTCTCTCGCCTGCGGACGGCTGATTCTCAACTTGAGCAGATCCAAACCGATTTGCAGAATGCCAAAGTTGAGGTTGAACGAGCTTTGCGCATTATCCAATCTGCCGAGGACGCGCTCGCGTCTTTCACCCAGCAAACCACGGATGCGACAAACTTGTTAGAGGATGTCAACGCCACCCTGGACGATCAACTCATTCCCGGGCTGGATACGACTCGTGCGAGCATCACGCAGGTGCGCGGTACGCTCGAAGACCTGCGCGGAACGTTGGAGCAGATCAACTCCCTTCCATTCGTTAACCTGAATATCCCTGGCGACGAACTACTTGCCGGTATCATCAAGCAGGTGGATGATCTTGATAGCGGCATCGCTGACGTGCAAGACCTTGCGCAGCGCGCCTCCACGTTCATCAGCGACACATCTTATTTTCTGGGCGGGGATTTCAATGAGACAAAACGGCAGCTCAAGGACCTTGTGATTGTCCTGACGGAATATGATCAAAAAGCCGCGGACTGGCGCGAACAAATTGCAATGTTGATCCAGTCTGCGCCGCGTTGGATCGACAACGCTTCCATCTCGCTGACAGTTGGTCTGCTCTGGTTTGGATTCTCTCAGTTTGGGTTGATCCTGCACGGGCTAAGTCTGAGGCGGGGGGATGATCCGCTGGAGGTTTGGCGGGAGTTATTTAAGAAATCTTGATTTTCATGCGTACGCGCCAGACCAAGTTTCGAAACGGCGTCCATCGTGTTCTTCAGGGGTGTAAAAGGTGAGGTACGTCAATGCCTGATACGGCACGAATTTTTGTTCCTTTGGGTTTTGAATGGCAAGGTCATAATACGAATGCCATGTCCCCGAATTAAAGTAAACCTGACTTTCAGGCTGGGGTAGATCGACGTTCATTCCCAGCGGCACTACCTCGTAGTGATGGGTGTGCCCATAAATAATATGATGGGCTTTTCCGTTCACGAACGCGGGTTCTTTGAGTGCATAGCTTGCAAGTGAATGTTTGCCGTTCCACATTTTTTTACGAACCCAAATGACCACATCGTTGATGGTGGCAAAGGTGGCGCGTCCGGAAAGTTTGATGACCAATTCCATTGCATCCACCATGTCGAAGCGGAAGGATTTATCGGCTTCGCGCACAAAGTCTGTTTGCAGGAATTCATCTGCGATCTCATCCCACACACGTTTTAGTTCATCTTCGATGGGGTGCGTGCCAGCGTATTGTTTGATCTGCCCGCTGATCCAAAGCGGGGCAGCCAGCACAGGGCGGATGTTTGCGATCTTGCGCAGGCTGTCGATGATGCCGTTTGGCAGTTTGTCGCCATATCTTTTTTGCACTTCAATGGGAAAGCGGTTGCACACATCCATTGTAAAGGCGTCGCCGACAGTGCCGAAGTCGCGGCCTTTTTCGCGGTTGAAATTGAATTTATCGTACATGTCTCCATGACGGGCGAGGACTTTGTGCCGCTCGAATAATTCTTTTAAGATTGGAGACTCTTCCGCATTATATGGAAAAGGGGAAATCGGGTTGTACAGCCCCATCTTTTCAACAATCTCGGAGCGGATTTTGTCAAAGGCTTCGCCGGGCAGGTGATAGTACCAATCGTGGTTGCCCACCATATAGTGAAAGCGAACTTTGATGGGGAGGACTTCCTTGCTTTCAAAATCGGCTTCGGCTTTGCTGTTTGCCGGCGCAAGGCGGATGCCTTCTCCACTGGCAAGGCGGCGCAGGATTTGCAGGGCTTCGTCATTGTGTTCCAATATGGCGCGTGTGACTTCCATTAACTTTGGCGCGTAATGGGGGCTGTTTGTGTCGCTCCATGGGCGGATGTAGTTTGAGTCGCTTGGAAGGGTGTCCAGCCAGCGGGTGGAATGAAGCGGGTCGAGGATGTCGCCCATCAATAAGACATCAAGGCTTTTGATTGGGTTGTACCTGCCATCCCTGTGTAAAGAGGCGAAGCGGGCGGTTTCTGTCAGGCGGCGGGCGAAGAGTCGAAAGGCGCTGGGGGAGATGGAATCTGCTGTAGTCCCGTCTCCAAGATGTAAGTCGCTGATAATGACAAGCATGGATCGATTATAGCGCGAATGGATGAACACTATTTCCCTTTTCTAAAATTTAATGTATCGACAATTTTCAGTTGTATAATCTGTGTACTCAATAGGTTTGCATTGATGGAAGGTGGAAAAATTATGAAAAATCAAAGTTCAGGCATGAAGAAATCCGAACAAGACGACGTTCAAAAAAATAAAGTTGCAATTGCTGTAGCTTGGATTGGTTTTTTTGCGACGATCTTAGCGGCTTTAATTAGTGTATTTGGAAATAAAATAAGCCCGCCTTCTAGTGTAAACGACCTGGTAAGTTCTCCTACAGGGACGGTTTCAACAATTCGGTCCTTTGTCCCATCGAACACGGCTTTGGCGAATACACCGACTTCCATACCTCCTGTGCCAGAGGCTGATACACCTGTGCCCACCTTTACAAGGGTCCCATCCATAGCGATTGGAGAGGATTGGATGAAGGGCTGCATCAGTAGTTTATGGAAAGCATATCCTTCGAATGTTCTAACGGTTGAAAGAGGTGATGGCTGTTGGCGGGAACCTGTATCGGCCTTTTCTGCAGAGAATGGCGATTTAGATTTTCTGGATGAACGTAGTGGAAGCGGAACCGCAGAACTGATTGGGCTGTTCGCGCCTCTGCCTGAAAGTGGAACTGTAACATTTACGGTCCGTCTTAGGCATTTGGACAACGTTGATCTTTGGATGGGGGTATTTTCTGAGCCAGACGTCACTTCACGAGGCTTGCTAATGGCTATCTTGAATGGAGATGTGAAAAAACGCTCATTTGTACAAAAAGAACCCTTAACTTATGAAACTATTCAAGGAACGGTGGTTCTCAATCAGGGGAACGGCTATTCAATTTCGTTCGCATTTGATACGCTCTCTGTCAGAAGTATCATCAATCCTGCCGTTTTTGTGACAAATCCATTTCCGCTTCAGGTGCAGCAAAAATGGCTCTTTTTGGGGTACAAGGGCTTGCGAGGAGCATATCGTGTTGAGGGGACCTTCCTTAATTTTGAGTTGAAAACACCATAAACAGACCCTATATATTGAGACAGATTATGATAACTCTTCCACAACGTTCGATTAATTTTTTTCGATTTTCGGTTTTGTATTGGCTGGCAGTCTTGGCAGGGGTATTCCTTTGGTCGCGAGAATGGGATGTTGTCCGATTGGCTTCCACCAAGCAGGAAGAGGACTTATTTGGCTTGTTCGGTTTTTGTGTGTCTTGTGCAATTGCCTTTTCTGCATATCTTGACTTTAAGAAGCAGTCATTAATTTCCATGAAAAAAGTTGTAATAGCCAACCTGCCTTATCTGGTGTTCCTGATTTTTCTGACCTACACCATAGAGTTTGGAAGGCACTCGTGGGATTACACCCAATATGAGGCTGCATTTCGAGCGATTGTGGCAGGCGATAATCCGTATTTAAGCAATCGTTATCTTTATCCTCCCCTTTTTGCCGACCTGATGGTTTTTGTGTTTCGGATCGGATTGCGGCTTTTTCCATTACTTGGCCTGGGAAAAAGCGCATGGATTTTTGTTTTTTACGTCCACCAAAGTTCTATTTTGTTTTTCCTGATGACATCCTATTATCTTTCCATGCGGTTTGTTTCCCAAATCGGCGCAGACGACGCCACAGGAACCTTTCTGGTCAGCGTCTTGTATCTATTTAATGTGCCGATATTAAGAACATTGAGCTTTAACCAGGTCAATTTTTATGTTTTGGCTTCTGTTTTGGGCGCCTTGCTTTTTCTGCGGAGCCATCCGTTTCTTGCGGGTTTATCCTTGGTGCCGGGCGGATTTATTAAGTTGTATTCCTTTGCGTTGTGTATACCTCTTTTGATCTTAAAAAAGTGGAGGGCGTTAAGCGGAGTGCTTGCAGGTTCGATTCTTATTTTGCTTATTGAAACAAATTTTTTCCGCACTCTTCAACTTTGGGGACAGTTCATTCGTTTTTATCTATTTTTCCCTGTGGAACAGGAAAGCTCCTTGTTCAGAAATACCAGCCCCATGAGTTTTCTTCGAAACTCGCTTGAATTTTTGGATACACCAGACTGGCTGCTGGGGAGCGTGTTAGGCGTCGTGCTTATGGTGATTTTGATCTGGTATGCAGTTCGTTATTTTCAGAGGGAAAACATGGCTGTCTCCGTCGAGAAAATACCCATGGAGTTAACCTCCTTTCGTGATCTCGGACATCTGCTGGATTTCTCCGTTCTTACATTGCTGATCACTCCTTCGGCATGGGAACATCATTATGTGATTGCCATTCCTCTTGCAATCTGGGTGGTTGTACTGCGTGGAAGGGACATCCCCTGGCATGTGTTGTTAGCTTGCTCATTGGTTTTCTTACTCCCGGTGTATAACGTATATCCGTTTAGTTATCTTCGTCTGGCAGGGTTGATCTGGCTTTTGATATTAGCTTCCCCCAAAAGGATCGAGACCCGTTTCGGTTTTGAAAGCTGAATTTCACTTAGTACTTCATGCCTTGAAAGTCGAGAAGTTGGCCTGAAGCAGTAGACTGGCTCTTTTTTTGGCGCTTATCATGAGACAATTAAAGTATCCTGCTTTTATAATAGACATGCATTTCAACTTTATTGCTGAAGGATGGAAAAATGGAACAGGAAAAACCTACAAAGAAGAACAATATTAAGTTTTGGGGTGTTGCCTTGCTTTTGGGAGCGTTGCTCCTCTTTATTGTGGGCGGATACCCGTTTGTAAAACAGCTTGCATTGGATACGATTGGTTTGGAAGCGACTGGCACGGTCGTTGGTGTAGCTGGCGCGGACAGTATCCAAACCCCGATGGTTGAATTTACAGCCGCAGATGGAAAGCAGTACATCTTTAAGTCTTATTACGGGAGCAGGAATATCCGCTTTGCAATAGGGGAGGAGGTTCAGATGCGTTATCTTGCTGTCAACCCGCAGATCGCGGAGATCAACCTGTTGGGACGAATCAATTACCCGTCCAATCTTGGGGCGACATGCATCGGGTCATTCCTGCTCATGGGCGGACTCGTCGCTTTGCGTAACAAGCCTTTGGTGCTGGATTTCAGCCGCCGAAAAGGCTGATTTTTGAAATCAAAAAAGCCAGCCCCGCAGTGGACTGGCTTTTCGTTTCCGCTCTCGCCGGGTTGATATGCCCAGATTCGCCTTTCAAAAAACATCGTATTACTCACTTTCGGTTGTATAATTTCATTAACTCAAATTAGCGGGAAACCTTCCTGTGCCCGAACCCAAACGCCCCCTCAAAGTCTTCCTCTGCCACGCACATAGTGACAAATATGCTGTGCGCGATCTATATTTTCGTCTGACCAAAGACGGCGTGGACGTGTGGCTGGATAAAGAAAAACTCCTTCCTGGACAGGATTGGGAATTGGAAATCCGCAAGGCTGTGCGCAAGACAGATTTAGTTATCGTTTGCTTATCAAAACAATTCAATCAAGCAGGATTTCGACAAAAGGAAGTGCGCGTTGCGCTTGATACTGCTATGGAGCAACTCGAAGGTGAGATTTTTATTATCCCCGCCAAGTTAGAAGAATGTAATACGCCAGAAAGCCTGCATCGTTATCATCAAGTGGATTTATTCACTGATGGTGGGTATGAAAAGTTGATAAAAGCACTTCAGTTGCGAGGTGAGCAACTTGAAAGAGCACGAGTCCAAAAAGAAGAGGCTGTAAAACGCCGCCTACCCTATTTTGAAACGCCAGGGCCTCAAAATCGTGTAACACAGCAGAATGGTAAATACACTAATAATGTGGACAAAAAGCCAGGAGAATATCTTGCTTTAAAAAAGGCTAAAAATAAAAGACGGATAAAAACCGAATATGTTGTTGCCATTATTGGCGCAGTAGCAACAATTGTTGCAGGGATTTTGAGTTCGCCCTTAATCGAGAAATGGGCTTCTCCTATACCTGCTGCAACAGAACTATCAACAGTTATTGCTGCTTTTACCGATCAGCCAATTGTTCCATCGCAGACTCTTGAATCGATTCGGGTTAGTGACACCCCGACGATAACTATTACACCTGCAAGTAGCCTTACTTCCACGACTTTCCCTTTACCAACCGCAATCATGGATACCAAAGGTGTACCTATGGCGCTCGTGCCTGAAGGTAAATTTACAATGGGAAACGTTGATAGTTTTGCGAATGAAAGACCAGTGTTCCTGGTATATCTGAATTCTTATTACATTGATAAATACGAGGTAACCAATCGGAACTACAATCTTTGCGTGCAGGCAGGGGAGTGCTTGCCGCCGAAAAAAAAGAAGTTCTAAAACTCAAACAAGTTACTTTGGTAATACTGTATTCGATAATTATCCAGTTATTTATGTAACCTGGGATATGGCGCAAACATATTGTCAATGGAGGGACGCACGTTTACCGTCGGAAGCTGAATGGGAAAAGGCAGCCCGTGGAGCAGCGGGACGGATATATCCATGGGGGGATACGATCAAAAATACCGAGGCGAACTATAACGGACTGGTTGGCGACCTGACAGTCGTCGGTAAATATAATTC
>JACZJB010000213.1 GCA_014860805.1 Anaerolineales bacterium | reverse complement strand
GTGAAACGGAGCACTGTGCAGCATCAACTTATTGAGCGGATGTTGCTGATGGATGAGTTCCCCGCCTCCGTACCAATGGCCGGGCAGTTGGATTCTGATTTCGACGGGTGAATCAGCTGGGGTGGTGGTCAATGCCCAATGATCTGAATCAAGTTTGAGTTCCAGCGTGAAGCGCGAGAATTCTGCAGTGACGGATGAATCGTCGCTGCGGAGATTCAGTTTGGAATCAGAATCCAACTGAACGGTCATCATTGTTTGGTTATTTTTTTTGAAGGAGATGGAAAAGGGATGAGGAGTGGTTTCGAGTTGGATCATGGAAATAATAAGACCTGACAGGTTTTCAAAACCTGTCAGGTCTGAGTTGGCTATCGTTTGAATTTCTTGCCGGTGGCGAGTTCGACGCTCTTGTACGCGCCGTCGTAGATGCCGATGCTTTTGTTCTTGACGATGCAATCGCAGAACATGGTGAGCAGGTCATCGTAGTCGGTGAGCATGTCGATGGCTTGCAGGGTCTGCGGGATGGTGCGGGTTTCGACGGTGCTGTCGCCGATCTCTGCGCCGCGGATGGCGCCCCACATTTCATGTCCACCGACGCGGGCGTTGAAAATTTTGGGGACAGGATAGAAGGCAAGTTCACTGGGCTTGGTGATCATCACGTCCACGACGCGCATGAGGTAGTTGGTGGCGTAGACGGCGTGGAAGGTGTTGTCGTGCAGGAAGACATGCAAACCATGCGCGGGTTTCTTGCGGATGCTGTCGGTGAATTCGCGGGTATCGTCCCATGTGAAGTGGGTTTGGATGAGGTCTTGATATTCTTTGAGCTCGCCTTGCAGCCATTCCCAATTGTTCTTGTGATCGCCGAGGTTAACAAAGAGCGTGATCTTGTCCTGCTTGACGAGCGGAATGACGTGCTCGACGATGGCTTTGAAGAGTTCGCGCTGCGCGCCCGCGCCGCCCATCGTCAACAGGAAGCGACGCGGTTCCTTGGCTTTCATGCGGCGCATACGATCTGCACAATCCTTTTCAATGTTCTCGACGAGTTCGTGGTCTACATGATGACCCGTGAAGAAGAGTGCCTCGGATGGGGTGGGCTTGAGTGTTTTTCCTTTGTCGTCAAATCCGCGCATGACGCGAAAACCATAATAGCCAGAGGGGGATTGAACCGCGTGTTTGGCGCCTTCGGTGAGTTGGAAAGCCATCGGCCAGTTGTCGAACATCATATCCACGACGTTGGTCATACCGCCCGCAACGGCGCCCATGCAGTTCCACATATGCGAGGTGAGGATAGGCATGTCGGAAGGAAGCGCACCATACAGGTTGTTGAAAAGCTCGCTCATCTTGAAGTCTTTGACTTCGGTTTTGAGGAAGCGCCATGGCCAGGTGCTGGTCATATAATGGAAGAGCGCATCCAACCCAGGGAGAGTTGGTTCGCCCGTAGTGAGAGATTCCCACACGTATTTATCGAACCACGGATAACGCTGCGAAATGCGCGAATATTTGCTGTAATTGGTATTGCACCAGTTGATCACGTCTGTGCTGATGCCGGGGATGCCGAGCAGGTCGAGCCAGTACGGGGTGAAGCCCATCGCTTTCGCAGCCGAAACTCCAGCCATGGCGATGCGGTAATGTCCAAATCCCATGCGGATGGTGCTGACGATGACGCCTTTCTTTTTGTCCACGGGCTTACCCGTTCCATCGCGGACGATGTTCTTAAGTCCAAAAATTTCCGAGCCGTAGGGGTGGTCTTCAACTGTAAGATTAAATTTTTCATTCGGATCATAGTTAAACTTCTTTGCCAGCATATCCTTCCATGCGTCGGCAGCGCGGGATTGTCTTTCCGTAATGGGGTTGCCGTATACTTCGTATCGGCCGTTCTTCTTTTGAAGCATGTTGAAATCTCTCCTTGAGGATGAAAATAATTACAGGGAAAACCCTAAAGGTGAGAATTCCTTTAGGGCTCTTGCATGTTTTTTAAACCGCCAGTCGAAAATCGACTGGCGGAAACTCATTATACTTTTGTTATCCTTTTACGCCGCTGCTTGCCACACTCTCCACAAAGAAGCGTTGACCGAGGATGAATACAATCAAAGGTGGGATGATGGCAATTGCTGCCCCTGCAAGGATCAGGTTCGGGGTGTCTGAGGCGCGTCCGCGCAATACGTTCAGGGCAAGAGTGAGGACATGATTCTTTTCATTTCCCACGTTGATGATGACGAGGGGCCAGATGAAGGAATTCCACGCATAGAGGAATGTGAAGGTGGCTTGTGTAGCAATGGCCGGGACACTGGCAGGCAGAATGATCTGATAAAGAATCTGTAAACGCGAGGCGCCATCCAAAAGGGCGGCTTCTTCGATCTCTTTTGGAAAGGTGATGAAATGCTGGCGCATCAGGAATGTACCATATGCTGTGAATATCCATGGAATGACAAGAGCCGCAAGGCGGTCTGTCCAGCCAATGAGTACCATCAATTGATATAGCGGCACGATCAACATCACAAAGGGGATCATGATGGTGCCAAGATAAAAGACAAAGACCGTGTCACGCCCAGGGAATCTCAGGCGGGCGAAGGCATAGCCGCCAAGGATCGAGGTAACCAACTGTCCAAGAACCACTAGGATCGTGACAAGCGCAGTATTTGTCAACGCACGGCCGAGATTATTGAGTTCAATAACCTGTGTATAGTTTTCAGGGTGCCAGCCGATGCTTTCCACCGGTTCGCTCAAGCGCACATTCTGATAGACCTTGTTTTCGGGATTTTGCGGGTCAATGAACTCGCCGACAGTGGTCTGGCTGACCTGGATCATGGGAATCACCTGGCCGTTCACTTCCACATCGAAGAGCTTTTGATCCTTCCCATCTATATTGACGGTTTGCTGGTTCATGGCGCCGCCCGTCGGTTTTACTTCCGTGAGGAAGCGTTCGGTCGTTGCAGCAAGATCATCAGGCGCAGCGTAGACGCCAATCCGAATATTGCTTTGGGCGAGGACATATTCCCTGCGCTCGCCATCCACTACTACATAATAAAGCGGAAGCGGTTTTTCAAATCCCTCCACTTCAATCACAGCCGGGTCACGCGGGAACATGCGCGGCGGATAGCGGAAAGTATCCGCGGGAATCTTGAACGATGTGGACAGCATATACAAGAACGGGAAGAGCATGATGAGAGCAAAGAATGTCAGGATGAAATAGATGAAAAGGTTGCTCAAGAAGCGAATGAGGCGATAGGATTTGATATTCATGTCTGTCTCCTCTTAGCTTTCATAAATGCTGGAACTACGCTGGCGCTGAAACTGGATCAGAGTCAGGCCGAAGATGACGATAAAGAGCACCCAGGCGATTGCAGAGGCATATCCCTGTTTGAAGTTCTGGAAACCGCTGCGATACAAATATAAGACCAGGGTAATGGTCGAGTTATTTGGTCCTTCTGGAGGATTCATCAAAATAAAGACCTGCTCAAAGACCTGCATGGCTTGAATGGTGGTCGTGGAGACAACATAGAAGGTCGTTGGCGCGAGCATGGGAAGTGTGATGCCCCAGAACTTTGCCCAGGGGCCAGCGCCGTCCACGGTGGCGGCTTCGTATAATTCCCCGGGAATGTTTTGCAGGCCCGCAAGGAAGAGCACGGTGTTGAATCCCATCGTTTGCCAGGCGGCGATGATAATGATGGCAAACAACGCTGTATTCTCATCAGAAACCCATTGGATCTTCGGGTCTACGATGGCAAGGTTGAAAAGATTGTTCCAGAACTCAATACCTAATGTAATGAAGTAGTTGATATAACCGATGGTCGCGTTGTACAACCATTGCCAGACGAGGGAGATACCTACCACCGCTGCAATACTAGGCATGAAA
>JACZJB010000212.1 GCA_014860805.1 Anaerolineales bacterium | reverse complement strand
CACCCTGATGCCAAAGATCGTTCAGGATATTGCCCAATACCTTCCATTTCAATTATTGATCTATTATCCCGTTCAATTGATCCTTGGGAAACTTTCCACCGAACAGATCATTCAGGGCTATGTGATGTCATTCATCTGGCTTGGCATTTCATGGCTGTTCTTCAATTGGGTCTGGCGCAATGGCGTGAAGCGTTACTCGGCAGTTGGAGCTTAACCCATGCATACGTTAAAACTTCTTTCCGCATTCTTCAAAGTCAATGTTCAAATGGCGCTTGCGTATCGCGCTGATACGGTTGTCAACATCCTGCTCAACTTGATGTGGCTTGGCTGGGAACTGCTCAGCCTGAATATCATCTTCAGCAACACCGAAACGCTTGGCGGATGGGGACTTGGCGAGTTGATCGCCCTGCTGGGCGTCTTCCGCCTCGTCAACACGCTGATGATCGCGCTCATCTGGCCCAACACCGAAAAATTCAATCAATCCATCCGTGATGGCTCGATGGATTACACCATCCTCCAGCCAGTCAACAGCATGTTCCTTGTCACGTTCTCGCGTATCACCGTCTGGCGGATTTGGGACCTGGTGCTCGCCATTATCTTGATCGTGGTGGGTGTCAACATGTCCGGCGATATTACTACTTCGCTTCAAATCCTGACCTTTATCCTGCTCGCCATCACAGGCACGATCATCATCTACAGCCTTTGGATCGTCTTAATTGCCCTCACGTTCTGGTTCACCAAGTTTGACAACAATGTCACCATCCTGCAAGCCTTGATGGATGCAGGGCGTTATCCCGCCACGGTGTATCCCGTTTGGCTGCGAGTGATCGTCACCTTCGTTATTCCCGTGGCTGTCGCCACCACAGTTCCGCTCCAGGCTTTGCGCGGCGAACTGGTCATTGGGCAGGTTCTGATGTACGTTGGAATCAGTTTTGCCAGTTTTTGGCTCGCTTCCAAAGTATGGAAATCGGGTTTGAAACGCTATAGTGGAGCAAGCAGCTGAGAAACAAAAACCAGAGAAATATTTCTCTGGTTTTTGTTTCTATGTACACTTTATCTATTTGCGAGCCAGGACAACAACCAAAGTGCCGTCCTGGGATGTTAGCGTTAGCTGATTCCCATTGAACTGATAGTTTAGAGTCTTGTCTGTGAGAATGCTGAGTACGGCACTTTCCTGTGCTGAAGTTTCCTCGCAGAACATCATAGTTGAAACAATGGAGCCGAAAGTGATATGGCTGCCATCCACTTTATAGTCAGCGCCGAAGGAATTGCATCCTACATTTCCGCCAAATGAACCATCTTCGTTAAAGTTAAGGGAAGTGTCTACGTTTGACAAAGCAGGTGCGGGGTTGGATGCATCCCCATAGGAAACCAATGTCCATTCACCCATGGGTGAGGCAGAGGCCGTTCCGCCGCTGGCACAGGCGGAAAGAATTAATAAAGAAAGTGCGAAAAGTGTAACCAAAGTTAGGGAAGTCTTGTTCATGTTTATCTCCATAATAGTATCTCACTGATTTAACGTCACAACACGAAAAATGTTCCCAGTCTTTAATTGGAAGAGCCAGAGATGCGTTGTGTCTCTGGCTCTTCCTAATTACTTCTCACTTATTACTTTTTGCTCTCAACGTACACCTTCACAGCATCGCGCATGAACGCAGCGAGTTGAGGATGCATTTTGTCAAAGTTGGCTTTGAACTTAGGGTCGTCATTGTAGCCTTTGGCGAGTTCAAGCAACTGCTCCAAACTCGGCGTCCAGAAATAATCCATGTGAGCTCGCCAACGTTCGACGATGGCTTGCACTTCCGCGCTTTTGGCTCCCTTGGGCATGGCAGCGATCATATCCTTATAAATGGTGCTGCTTTCCACCAGAATCGCTTTTTTCTTTGCCGCTGAATAGGCCTTCCATTTGCGGTTGGATTCGCGTACGGTTTCGGGGTCGTACCTCTGCTCAGCTTCAAGGGCATATTTCTCCTGCTCTTCTTCGCTGAAGCCTTCAAATAATTTTTCGTCGCTCATTGTTTTGGTTCCTTTCAGATGTTCAATGGTATTTTCCACTGTTTGGATCAGACGGTTGATGCGCACAGCCTGTTTGTTCAGAGATTCTTTGTGGCTCTGCAATGCTCCCATCACATCGTAGTCACGGCGTCCCATGATCTTTTTGATGTCGTTGAGTGGAATGTCCAGTTCACGGTAGAACAGAATTTGCTGCAGGCACAGCACGGCATCCTCCCCGTAGTAGCGATAGCCATTATCGCCCACGCGGGATGGCTTAAGGAGGCCGATCTCGTCATAGTGATGCAGAGTGCGGGGGGTGACACCCGCCAGTTTGGAGAGCTGTTTTACAGTGAACATGGCGTTACTATAAACCCTGACGTAACGTTAATGTCAAGGGTTTTCCAGAGCCTTTTTGGTTTCATCGATCAGCGCACGATTGATTTATGAGATTCTGTGGTTTAATCTTTGTTATGGAAATTGTCTACAAAGACGAGCAAATATTGATCGTCAACAAACCTGCAGGACTTTCTGTCCTGCCTGAGGGCTGGGACAAGGATGCAGTTTATCTTGTCAAAATGCTGGAAGAGCAGTATGGGAAGATATGGGTCGTGCATCGTATCGACAAGGTCACCAGCGGCATCATCATCTTTACGTTAACGGCAGAAGCGCACCGTTCGTTGAATATTCAATTTGAAAAGCATCAAGTGGAAAAGACGTATCACGCGATTCTCAACGGCGTGCCGAAGTGGGATGAGAAGACCACGAAATTCCCGTTACGGGTGAATGTCGGTCACAAGCATCGTACGATGGTGGATGACAAGAATGGAGTCCGATCTGAGACGAGATTCAAGGTCCTGAAACGCTACCCTGCGTCGGCGTTGGTTGAGGCGATGCCGATGACGGGTAGAACACACCAGATCCGAGTCCATGCGTATGCACTGGGTTATCCACTGCTGGGCGATATCCTTTACAGCGCGCCGGAAACAAATATCATCCCGCGCCCCGCGCTGCATGCATATTCATTAAAATTCACGCTCCCCGAAACAAATGAGGCAATGGAGTTTCACGCGGAGTACCCGAGTGATTTCAAGGCGGCTGTGAAGATGCTGAAAGGGAAATAAGCCATCCGAAATTATGGTATATTTTGAACAGGAGCAATGCCATGAATGAGCGAATCCTAATTATCGAAGACGATCAGGCTATTCTGAAATTATTGCAGCGCGGACTGGCTTATGAAGGCTATACCGTGGATACTGCCATTGACGGCCGCATGGGTTTGATCGCGGCGCGTGACCATACCCCCGATCTTGTGATTTTGGATTGGATGCTGCCAGGCATGGATGGCTTGGAAGTTTGCCATCGTTTGCGGACGGGCGGTTCGATCCCGATTTTGATGTTGACGGCGAAGGATACCGTGCAGGACCGCATTCAAGGGCTGGACGCCGGTGCGGATGATTACATGGTCAAACCGTTTAATCTGGATGAACTGCTGGCGCGCGTGCGCGCCTTGCTGCGCCGCACACAGCCCGAACGAATTCCTGTTTTGAAATTTGCAGATCTGTCTTTGGATACGGGCTCTCGTCAGGCTTCGCGTGGAAACCGCGTAGTCGCATTGACCGCCAAGGAATATGAACTGCTCGAGTTATTCCTGCGACACCCGAAACAGGTGCTGACTCGCGAAGTAATCTTTGACCGCGTATGGGGCTACGATTTCGGCGGCGAGAGCAATGTGCTCGAAGTGTATATCCGCTATCTGCGCCAGAAGTTGGAAGGCGAAGGCGAAGCGCGCCTGATCCATACTGTGCGCGGTGTGGGATATGTGCTGAGGGAAAATCCGTAACAACCAAGCGGCAGATTTCTGCCGCTTTTTTCATTCTCAGGTTATCTTAAACTCAGCCCGTTAAACTGTTCCCATGTCTTTACGCCTGCGCCTCACGTTACTTTACACGACCTTCATGGGCGGCATTCTGCTTATCTTTGGCGCAGCGGTTTATATTCTTGTCAACGTGATCTTGCTCAACCAGGTCGATACCATGCTGGAAGGCGTGGCGAACGATATTATGCAAGTTTCAAAGGTAAATTCAGTCGGGGAATTGAGCCTGATCAGCCTGCCGCCATTGGATATGACCTCGAACGCATACGTACAAGTTTGGGGACCGGATGGGCATATCGTTGCAACCTCTCCCAGCATTGGAGCGTTGATCAAACCCCTCGATCCGATCGGGCTGAAATCTGACAGCCCACTATATGAAGACTCCTACCTTGACGGCGCTCACTTGCGGGTCTTAAGTGTTCCCCTTTCCCTCGGCGAACGTGTGATCGGGATATTGCAGGTAGGGGCCAGCCTCACAGTTGTGGACGCAACACGTACCAACCTGCTTTCAACCATGGTTGTAATTTCGGTAATTGCGGTTTTGCTGGCGGGCATAGGTTCGTGGGCGGTGCTGGGACGGGCACTCTCTCCATTGGAATCCATCACCGAGACAGTAGACCAGATCAACCGCGCAGATGATCTGTCGCGCCGTATTCCCTATCAGGATGCTACCGAAGATGAAATTGGGGAGATGGTGGTTTCGTTCAATCAAACGTTGGAGCGTTTGGAATCCCTATTTACTTCGCAGCAGCGTTTTCTAGCGGATGTGAGCCACGAACTGCGTACTCCTTTGACGGTCATCAAAGGGAATGTCGATTTGATCCGCCATATGAAGGTTGCGGATGAAGAATCCCTTAACAGTATCGATCAGGAGGCAGGCAGGCTGACGCGGTTGGTAGGCGGATTGCTCATGCTGGCACAGGCAGAGTCGGGCAAGCTTGCCTTAAACTTTACGCCTGTGGAGTTGGATCTTTTATTGACCGAAGTTTTTACTGAAATGCGTGTGCTGGCAGGCAGTAAAGTAAATGTGCATCTCAATGACATCGACCAGGTGATGGTTAGCGGTGATCGCGATAGATTGAAGCAAGTCTTTCTGAATCTTGTTTCGAATGCCATTCAGTACACTCCGCCCGGCGGGGAAATCTTCCTGAGTATCAGAAAGCTGGGAGACCAGGCGCGTATCATCGTGCGGGATACGGGACCGGGCATCCCCGCCGAAGACTTGCCGCACATTTTTGACCGTTTCTATCGCGCGGAGAAATCGCGCACACGTTCAAAGGTCAGCGGGTTCGGGCTGGGATTGTCCATTGCGCATTGGATCGTGGAGCGCCATGGCGGCCAGATCAAAGTTGAATCAAAAGAGGGAAAAGGAACGACGTTTGTGATCTGGTTGAATATTTTGAAATAATAAAAAAGGCAGTCCAGTGGCTGCCTTTAAGGCAGACCCAGCCTCTGATGGGCTTGCCTGCATAAACTTACCCCATAACTGAAATACCAATCATTTAAAGCAGGGCTTGATTCAAGCCCGCTGATCGCGTCTTGATAAATTGGAGCGCTGTATTGAACATAGCGTTTCGTCTGTGCAGACCATGTCCATTCGCCGCGGTGGATAATGCTGATGCCGCCGTTGTAGCCGGCCATGGCAAGTCGTGCATCTCCGTTTGCGGCAGCTAATGAGCGGACGAGATAACCAAGTCCGCGGGCGGCATTTGTGTTCGGGTTGTATGGATTGTCAGTTGCGGTGAAATGAAACGGCATGACTTGAAAGAGTCCCATGGCGCCGGCGCTGGATACCGCGCGCGGGTCTCCACAGGATTCGATCTGCATGATGGTGGCTGCCAAATTCGGGTTAAGATTCGAAGCGGCCGCCCACTCTACGATAGAGTCAGCCCAGTGCTGGACTTCCACTCGAAAGATGGGAGAAATACCTCTTGGTGTGGAATCGGGCGGCACATCCACTGGAAAAACTACGGCAGTGGATACAACTGCCGGTGCTTGATTTATTGCGATGGGATTTGATTTCCAGGCGAGGGAGGCGAGGGCTGTACTGATGAAGATGACGGCGAGCGGCACGATGGTAAAACCAGACAAACAGCCGCTCCCTTGTTCATACTCGGGCGCGGCTGTTTGCCGATATGTTTGATTGGAGCGAGCGCGGGGCATGCTAAATTCTCTTTTCTGGGTCGTCTAAAGGACCCGGGCTCGAAATGAGTTTTATGAAATTGTTAAGGCCGAACGAATGATTTTTTACGCGTCGTAACGTCGATCTCCGCTTTCAGAATTGCTGCGTGCTTCATAGGAAACGGGGTGATAGGTTGGCTCTGGCGGAATAAAGGAAGACTGTTGCGATGAGACGGGCTTGGGCGCCGGGCGGAAGTTTGTGTTCGGTGCGTTTACAGGGCGGTTGATCTGGGATGCAGGCCGCAGAATCGGCTGGTTGACAGGTTGGTTATGAGATTGAGCCTGATAGGAAGAAACCGGGCGGGGCTGCGGGGCATTGTATGTTGAGCGTGGTGCCTGGTATTGCGGCTTCTGATAAGACTGGTTTGCCTGTGCGGTGGTGAAGAGACGGTCGCCTGCGAGGGAGAAGGTGCCAATGATCAACAAACGCACCAGCCAGACCATGACTGCCACAAAGACGGGGACAGCTTTGGTGAGGGTGGCTGCGCTGATTACAGCGCTGGATTGCAGGTTGCCATTGTTGGTGATGGCGACGGAAACACCCCACCAGGTGAGTGTGGCGTTGAAGCCGGCAGCCAGTACCCATGCGCCAAAGAGATAGTAGACTTCGGCGGGTTCGTCACGTCCCTGTTCGGGAGTGAAGATGCGGGCAATGCCTGCAAAGTCAATGCCGCAGAAGGCGATGGCGAGTACGGTGGACCAGCGCATGCCGGCGAATTTCAGGTCTCCAAGCATGTCATGCAGGGCGTACTGGGTGGTGCTGAAGTTGAAAATTTCAAAAGCGAGCAGGGCGCCGATGATCATGGCGCCCCAGGCTGCACCACGGTTGAATTGACGGTTGTGGACGAGGCTGTTCCAGAAGTTTCTCAAGCCATCTCCAAGCGGGTTACGACGGTATGTAGTCATTTCGACCTCCTTGTCGATTAATGACGCAGATTCTAGAACATTTGTTCTATTTTGTCAAGATGTTTATTAGTCTTGGTTTGGGGAAACTGCCTTGGCAGCCGCAGGCGGTTGTCCATCCTCCCAATGCTATAATCTTCACACATGAAAATCCTGTTAATCAACCAAGCCTTCGTTTCTCCTGATGAACCGGGCCACACACGCCATTTTGAGATGGCGAAATTTTTGCAAACTCGCGGACATGAACTGGTCATCGTGGCCAGTGACTTGAATTACCAGACGGGCAAACGCACCGTTGAACACAGCGGCATCTACGCCGAGCAGAATTTTGACGGCGTGCGCGTTCTGCGTTCGTATATTTACCCCGCCCTGCATCGCAGCTATTTCTGGCGCATTATTTCCTTTTTCAGTTTCATGTTCAGCTCGGTGTGGACGGCTTTGCAGGTTAAAGATGCCGACCTGATCATGGGAACCACGCCGCCCATTTTTCAGGTGGTCTCTGCATGGTTCGTGGCGCTTCTTCGGCGCAAGCCTTTCCTGCTCGAGGTGCGTGACCTGTGGCCTGAGTTTGGCGTGAGCATGGGCGTGTTGAAAAATCCAATCGTCATCGCACTCGCGCGCTGGCTGGAAAAATTCCTCTACGCGCGCGCCACGCATATTCTGGTCAACTCGCCCGCTTATCGCGATTACATGATCGCCAAAGGCGTGCCCGAAAGCAAGGTCACTTACATCCCCTACGGCACCGATGTGGACATGTTCAATCCGTCCATTGATGGTTCGTCCATTCGCAAAGAATTAAAGCTGGAAGATAAATTCGTGGTGTTGTATGCGGGCGCGCTTGGCCAGGCGAATGACCTTGATACACTGCTCCGTGCGGCAGAAAGATTGAAGAAAGAAGAAAGAATCAGCTTTGTATTATTTGGGGATGGCAAAGAACGTGCCCGATTGGAGTCCGAAGCGAAAAGCAAAAACTTGACCAACGTCATCTTCGCAGGCACGCGTCCCAAGAAAGACATGCCGCTCATCGTCGCTTCCGCCGACGCCTGCCTCGCGATCCTGCAAGATATCCCGATGTTCCGCACCACGTATCCCAACAAAGTTTTTGATTACATGGCCGCAGGCCGCGCCACCGTGCTGGTCATCGACGGCGTTTCGCGTGAGTTGATCGAGTCGTCGAATGGGGGAGTGTACGTCCAGCCGAATGACGATGCCGCCCTCGCGAAAAGCATCCTCGCGCTTTCCAACGATCCCGACCGTGTCAAGCAGATGGGCGCAGATGCGCGTGCCTATCTGGTCAAGCATCTCGACCGCCGCGATAAATTAAATGAAACGCTCGGCTTGTTAAAATCCTTAACCACAAAGGAGCGCTAAGATTCACAAAGGTTTTCTTCGTGTTACTTTGTGACCCTTCGTGGTTGAATCTTTTATGAAAATTCTTGTCACTGGCGCAACGGGTTTTACTGGCTCACGCGTCGTCCCTTTATTAATTCAAAATGGATTTAATGTCCGCTGCCTCAGCCGCTCCACCAGCGACCGCACGCCTCTTTCCGCGCTGACAGTGGAGTGGGCAACGGGAAATTTATCCAACGCTGAGTCATTGACCTCCGCCATGCATGGCATGGATGCCCTTGTCAACATCGCCTCTCTCGGCTTCGGCCACGCGGACAACATCATCAGCGCCGCAAAAGCCGCTGGCATCAAACGCGCCATCTTCATCAGTACCACTGCCATCTTTACGCAGTTGAACGCGGGCAGCAAATCCGTCCGCCTCGCCGCAGAGGACGCCATCCATTCCAGCGGGTTGGACTTCACCATCCTGCGCCCGACCATGATCTACGGCAGTCCGCGAGACCGCAACATGTGGCGGCTGATGCGTCTTTTGCGCGTTTCCCCCGTCATGCCCATCTTCGGGGACGGCGAGTCTCTGCAGCAGCCTATCTTCGTGGACGATGTTGCACAGGCCGTTCTCCGCGCTCTGCAAACGGACGCGACCATTGGTAAAAATTACAACATCGCTGGCAAAACCCCATTGACCTACAACCAGGTTATTGACACGGTCGCCGCATCCCTCGGCAAACGCATCTTGAAACTTCACCTACCTTACATGCCCATCGTCCGCACATTGCAGTTCACCGAACGCCTACACATCCGCCTGCCCATCAAAGCCGAACAAGTGCTGCGATTGAATGAGAACAAGGATTTCTCCTATGCAGAAGCGCAAAAGGACTTTGGGTTTAGTCCACGGAGTTTTGGGGAAGGGATTGGGGTGGAAGTTGCAGGAGTGCGTCGCACCTGACTTAATGGGATTCGCTCATCGAGTGGATTCTGCAACTTAATGAGACGAATCCACCCGTTTGGTGCGACGCACCCAATGTGCAGAGGGATTTGGGTTTAGTCCACGCAGAGGGGTTTGGGGTGGAGTTGGGCAAAACCCGTTGACCATCCTTCCTCCCACGACACTCTCTCTTACGCAATACGGCATCTGTGGCTAAATCCATTAATAGCCGCACCTTCGATATTTGTACTTGTTTCGATAGTATTCTATTTCTTTTGAGTTACAATTAAAAAAAGATCTATATA
>JACZJB010000019.1 GCA_014860805.1 Anaerolineales bacterium | reverse complement strand
GTCTGGGATACTGCGAGCAACAGTTGCCGCTGTGGCCTCTGCCAGCATGCGCGCCCAGGTTGGGCTGCCGATCTGATCCGTGACGATCTTCAAGGTCTCCTGCGCCCGCGCCCAGGCTAAAACTTTGGGAACGAATCCATCTCCGCGCAGGCTGTACACCCAACTGGTACGCAGGATCACATACGCGCCTCCCACCTGAGCGATCGCCTGCTCGCCTTTCCATTTGCTTTGTCCATACACGTTGAGCGGGTTCGCCGGGTCCTCCTCGGTATAGGCGGAGGTCTTTGTTCCGTCAAACACATAATCTGTGGAATAGTGAATGAAGGGGGCATGCAATTCATGGGCTGCTTCCGCCATTACCTGCGGAGCGTGGGCGTTTAACAGCATGGCGAGCTCAGGCTCCTGCTCTGCGCGGTCCACGGCCGTATAGGCGGATGCATTGATGATAAGTTGAGGTTTTATATCCCGGATTCTCTGCGTCAGGGCTTTCAAATCGACCAGATCCAACTCATCCGGCCCCAGCGCATACACTTCCCCAAGCGGCGCCAATGTACGGTTCAATTCCCAGCCAAGTTGTCCTGTTTTACCAAAAAGAAGAATCTTCATGCTTGATAGACTCAGATTTATTGATTTGCGTGTATCACTTGGTCATTGTAAAAGCCTAAAGTTTCTTCAGGTAATCCATCTTTGAGTATTACGCCTTTGTCCATCACAATCACGCGGTTACATAAATTCCTAATTTGTTCTAAATTGTGAGAAACAATAATCACAATTTGAGATTGTTCAACCAATTGTAAAATACGTTGAGAACTTTTTTCAACAAAATGGGCATCGCCAGTTGAAAAAACCTCATCAATAATTAAAATTTCTGGGTTTGTCATCGCCGCAATTGAAAAAGAAAGCCTGCCATACATGCCACTTGAATAGTACTTTATAGGCAGATTTAAGAATTCACCTAATTCTGAGAATTCAGCAATGGCCTGCTCCTTCTTTTTCATCTCTGCAGGTGAAAAACCAAGAAGCGCCCCATTGAGAAATATGTTTTCCCGTCCGGTCTGCTCTGCGTCAAAGCCCGCCCCTAATTCCATCAGCGGCGTAATTCTGCCATTTATGCGTATACTACCACTATGCGGAAAGTAAATACCGGCAATGGTTTTTAGTAAAGTAGACTTACCAGCTCCGTTAAAACCCACAATACCGAGGCGATCTCCAGAGTCAATGCGAAGCGTAATATTATTGACAGCGAAAAATTCTGTATAACGGTCTCTTTCACCCTGCCCAAACATTCGATTAACAATAAACTCCTTAAGAGACAATCCTCTATTTTTATAAATACGGAATTTAACTGATAGCTGGTCAGTTTGAATATATGATTTCATAAGCGGTACACCACATCGTTTTCTTTAGCAAAAAATACAAGTGAACCAATAAACATGCTGGTTAAGGTAAGCACAATACAAATTCCCCATGTTGTTACGCCAGGTATTTCTGCTCTATATATGATAGAGTGAAACAGCTCAATAAAATACAAAAACGGATTCAGTCTAACAACAACAGACAATAAAGGACTGTTTAAAACAAACTCAAGTGGGTATACAATAGGTGTCAAATAAAACAACCCAGTAAAAACCACCTGCACAATATGGAATAAATCCCGAAAATAAACGTTTAACATACTAACGAACATAACCAATCCCAATAAAAAAAGAGCTGTGATCAAAAGAGCCAAAGGCAGGGTAAACAAGACCCAGCTAATTTTGGCGCCAAGAAAGATAGCCAAAAAAAACAGGCTGATTAAGCTTAATAAAAAGTTGATCGCTTCTACACTTACAATGGCGATGGGAAAAATTATTTTGGGAATATAAACTTTCTTAAGAAAGCGTTCTGCCGAAATAAGCGCCATAGCACCATTCAATATGCTATTAAAAATCATCGTCCAAGGCAAAAGTCCGCTAAAAATATAAATACTGAAGTTTGCCAATGAATTCTTAAAGATGGTTGAAAACACTACGGACAAAATAACCATCGTGAATAAAGGATTCAATAAACTCCAAAAAAAACCGAATGTGGAGCGACGATATCGCGCGCGTAAATTAGATACAACAAAGTTATAGATAGCATGGCGAAACCTAATAAGTTCTCGTGCGTTGCGTATCCAAAAGCTCCAAATACCTCCTTTTTCTTCCGCATTATATTCTGTAATGAAAGATTCTTCAGCCATTTAACATACCTTCTTCCGTCAATTTCAATAAATAGCTCCCATACCCATTATTCCCCATTTGCCCTGCCAACACTCTTAATTCTTCGCGGGTAATAAATCCCCGGCGATACGCGATCTCTTCCGGGGAGGAGATCATCAAGCCCTGGCGGTCTTCCACAGCCTGCACGAAGTTCGCCGCCTGCAGCAGGGACTCGTGTGTGCCTGCGTCCAGCCAGGCCACGCCGCGCCCAAATTGGGTAACCTGTAACTCGCCCATTTCCATATAAATGCGGTTGAGATCGGTGATCTCGATCTCGCCACGGGGAGAAGGTTTCAGCGACCCGGCAAATTCCACCACACGTTCATCGTAAAAATAGATGCCGGGTACGGCATAATGGGAACGAGGGGTTTGAGGTTTTTCTTCCAGGCTGATGGCTTTCCCCTCGGCGTCAAATTCTACCACGCCATATCGCTGCGGGTCCTGAACGGGATAGGCAAAGATCAATGCGCCTTTTTCAAGGCTGGCGGCGGAAGTCAATTGAGCGGGCAATCCCTGCCCAAAAAAGATATTGTCGCCAAGGATCAGGCAAACGTGCTCTCCGGCAATGAATTCCCTGCCAACCAAAAAGGCATCTGCAAGCCCGCGCGGCTCGGCTTGCTCTGCGTAGGAAAACTGCATGCCCCAGGACCTGCCATCTCCCAAAAGCCTTCGAATGACAGGCAGGTCTTCCGGGGTGCTGATGATCAGAACATCTTTTATATCCGCCAGCATAAGCATGGAAAGAGGGTAATAGATCATGGGTTTATCGTATACCGGCAGCATTTGCTTGCTGGTTGCCAATGTTAAAGGATACAGGCGCGTCCCCCGTCCGCCCGCCAAAATAATTCCCTTCATCTTCTTTTCTCCTGATCGTTAACGTGACTTGTAATTCGCATCCAACCAACCTTTGTACTCTTGTTTCTGGCGGATGGCTGCCACCCACTGCGGGTGAGAGAGATACCAATTGACCGTGTCCAGCAGGCCTTCGGCTAGGGTGTGACGCGGGTGCCAGCCCAGTTCACTGCTGATCTTGTGCGTATCCATATCATAGCGGCGGTCATGCCCGGGGCGATCCTTCACGAATTGAATCAAATTCTTATGCGGTTTATGGCTTGGGTCAACGGATAGTTCATCCAAAATCTCGCAGATGGTTTCGACGATGGTGAGGTTGGCGGGCTGGTTTTCACCGCCGATATTGTACGTGGAACCAATCGATCCCTTTTTCAGCACGAGATGAATCGCCTCGCAATGGTCTTCCACATGCAGCCAGTCACGGATCTGCTGACCATCGCCATACACAGGCAGCGGCTTTCCATCCAGCGCATTTAAGATGATGAGGGGAATTAGTTTCTCGGGGAATTGATAGGGACCATAATTATTGGAGCAGTTGGTGATCGTAAAAGGCAGTTTGTATGTATGGCCGTATGAACGCACAAGATGGTCACTAGCAGCCTTGGAGGCTGCATACGGCGAGTTTGGCGCATAGGGTGTTTCTTCCGTCCAGGCGGGTTCGCCGGGCGCAAGCGAGCCAAAGACCTCATCGGTGGAGACGTGATGAAAACGGGCACTTTCCAGCGGCAGGCGACGTCCTGAGCTTGTCGAAGGGCTTTTTTCCTCAATCCAGTATTGACGCGCCGCTTCCAAAAGGGAAAACGTCCCCATAATATTGGTTTCGATAAATTGCCGAGGACCCAAAATGGAACGGTCCACATGCGACTCGGCGGCGAAGTGAACAATGGTATCAACCTGGTGTTTGTGTAACAACCCGCCTACAAATTCAGTATCGCAAATATCGCCTTGAACAAACATGTAACGAGGATCATTTGAAACATCTTTGAGATTCTCCAAACTGCCCGCATAGGTAAGAGCATCCAGGTTGATCACCTGCACATCAGGCTCGACCCTCAAAAGATAATGGATAAAATTCGAGCCGATGAACCCAGCTCCGCCAGTGACCATTACGTTTTTCATGAAAAACAATTTCCCTGTCTCCGATCAATCAAACAATTCAGCTTCGTCAAAAGGCCTGCCATTGATGTCTTTTTCAGACAATGAAAGCGGCACATCATCCATCAAAGGCCAGTCGACCCCGATCTGCGGGTCATTCCACAACATGCTGCGGTCCCATTGCGGAGAGTAATACTCCGTCACTTTATAGGTAACTTCAGCACTTTCACTTAGTACATAAAACCCGTGGGCAAAGCCGGGCGGAACCCACAATTGATGCTTGTTTTGCGCAGAAAGCACCACGCCCACCCATTGACCAAAGGTCGGCGAACTGCGGCGGATATCCACCACGGCATCGAATATCTCCCCTGAAATTGCGCGCACCAGCTTCCCCTGTGCCTGTCTGATCTGATAATGCAAGCCACGCAGAACGCCCCTTTGAGAAGCGGAGTGATTCTCCTGCACAAATTTCTGGCCGATCCCCGCGGAGATAAACTCATTTTCCCGATAGGTTTCCAGGAAGAAACCGCGCGGGTCTTCGAATACTTTTGATTTGATAATTAACACATCGGGAATTTTTGTGGGGATGAATTCCATGAATTGACGGTCTCTCCTGTGAGATAAATGACTCTGCAATTATATCCTCTCCACGGGATGAAAGACGCCTCTTCCTGCGCCGATAGCGGAATCCCCGCCCAACACGACTCGGCGCTGTGACATTCCCGTGCGAGGCTGGAAAATAATGAGGTAAAATCCCCATCGCAAAGGTAAGAGTCCCATCTTATCAATACTCTATTCGTTAAATCGTTTTTTATGGAGAAAACCAGAAATGACTACCGTACGTACCGATGTTTTTAAGATCGCCGATAAATTCGTAACCCTGCTGGGCGATGAAGTAAAAGTTGGGCAGACAGCCCCTGAATTCACCTCTGTTGTGGCGGGCTGGGGAACTGTGAATCCCCTTCAGGAATCAAAAGGTAAAGTGATCATTTTGTCCGCTGTACCTTCGCTGGACACGGATACCTGTGACCGCGAGACCCGCCGCTTCAACGAAGAAGCTGGCAAGCTGAGCGATGACATCGTCATTTACACCATCAGCGCGGATTTCCCCATGGCACAGAAACGCTGGTGCGGAGCCGCCGGCGTGGACAAGGTGAAGGTTGTCTCTGATGTGGTCGATACAGATTTCGGCTTGAAGTACGGAATCGTCATCAAAGAACGCCGCTACCTGCGCCGCTCGGTCTTCATTGTGGGACGCGACGGCAAGTTGACCTATGTCAACTACCTGCCCGTCCTCGGCGATGAACCGAATTACGATGAAGTCATCAACGCCGCGAAGGATGCTTTGAAGTAGGCACGTGCCTGAGAAAATAGGATCAGGCGAAAGATTAAGAAAGAAGCGAAAACCGCCCCCAAGCAGGGCGGTTTTTTCATCCAAATGATACAATCCGCGGCTATGAGCGATAAATCTGTGGTCATCATTGGTGCAGGCATGGCGGGGCTTTCCGCTGCGTATGATTTAAAGCGTGCAGGCTGGCATGTGACGGTGTTGGAGGCGCGGAGCCGCGTAGGTGGGCGGGTGTATTCGCTGCGCGATTTTTCGAACGGACTGGTGGCTGAAGGCGGCGGCGAATATATTGACGAGCATCACACGCGCATGATCGCGCTGGCAAAGCAGTTTAATTTGTCACTGGGGAAAGTGGGCAGTTGGCAGGGACAAAACGGGGATTGGGGCGCGTATGAAAATAAGGCCGGCCGGCTGACGGATGAAAGCCTGTGGGGCATAAACCTGGAAACTGAGTTTGAAAAAATGTGGTCTGCGCTGGCTGAGTTGGGAAAGCAGGTTGCCGACCCTTCCAACCCTGTGGATGGGCTGAATGCGCGTGAGTTGGATGCGAAAAATTCACTGGAGTGGATCAACACACAGGACGCTCATCCGCTGGCACGCAAGATGTTCGTCAACCACATCCGCTCGGAATTTACCTGCGAACCTGAGAATTTTTCCCTGCTGGACCTGGCTCGTAATGCAGCTTTGTATTACAGCGACCCAAGTTCATGGCCTGCGGCATATCGCATCATCGGGGGGAATGACCTTCTGCCGCGAGCCATTGCCAGTCAAATACCTGATCTGCATTTGAACGCAGTGGTGACTTCCATCAACATCCAACCTGAACAAGTGACCGTGACGTACAAGCATGTAGATTCCTTTCACACGATTCGGGCTTCCCATGCAATTCTCGCCGTCCCGTTGACAGTGGCGCGCATGATCGATTTCAATTCGTCTCTGCCCGCTGCGCACCAAAAACTTGTGAATGAGATTTCCTACGGCGCTGTCACCAAGGTGATGATCGAGTATCGCAAACGCTTCTGGCTGGAAAAAGGCTGGAACGGGCGCCTATCCACAGACCTGCCCATCGTCTACACCTGGGATGCGACAAATCATCTCGAAGGTCACCATGGAATCCTGACCGCCTACACAGGCGGCATGCCCGGCGCAGAATTATCGAGATTATCCGATGAAGAACGTACAAAAATTGCGGTTTCTGTCATTGAGAAATTATTCCCCGGTTCATCTGAACTGATCGTACATACAGCCACCATCGCCTGGGTAAATGAACCGTTCACGCGCTGCTCGTACATGGCGTACGCCCCCAACGAGGTGACGACCCACTGGAAAGCTCTATTTACCCCTGCGGGACGTTTACAGTTTGCAGGCGAGCACGCCACCGTCATTCAAGGCTTTATGGAAGGCGCAGTGGAAAGTGGTCAACGCGCGGCGAAGAATATCATCATGTCAGCGCAAGAATAATACCCAAAGCAAACGCGGCTCGAAATGACATATTGAGGAGATTTTATGAGTGAAGCAGCAAAAGAATTCTGGAACGGCGTGCGCGCCGAACTCCCTTTATTGATAGGGGTTTTTCCTTTTGGCATGATCTACGGCGCAGTGGCACTCAACGCAGGGTTATCCCCCGGCGCATCCCAATTGATGTCTTCCATTGTATTTGCGGGCTCATCGCAATTTGTCACCGCCCAACTCGTGCATGATGCCGCGCCTGCTCTTGTCATCATTGTGACGATCGCAGTGGTCAACCTGCGTCACATGTTGTACAGCGCGTCGCTTGCGCCGTATTTGCACGACCTATCCTTGCGCTGGAAGGCTCTGCTTTCCTATCTCCTGACAGATGAAGCCTATGCGCCTACCATTATTAAATATGAACGAGACGGTATCGGGCCATTTAGCCATTGGTTCTTACTCGGTGCAGGGTTTTCGTTATGGTTCAACTGGCAGGTCAGCACTGCGCTGGGGATTTTTCTCGGCGCAGCCATCCCAAAGGAATGGCCTCTTGATTTTGCACTGCCGCTCACCTTTATTGCGATGATCGTTCCCATTCTCAAAAACCGTCCCATGATCGCTTCCGCGCTTTCAGCAGGGCTGGTGGCACTGCTCGCCTTCAGCCTGCCATATAAACTTGGCATTATCCTTGCCGCGCTGACAGGCATTCTTGTGGGAATCATTCTGGAGAGCAGGCAGTCTCCAAAGGGGGCGCAATGAACATCTGGCTGATTATGATCATCGGCGGGTTGATCACCTTCGGGATGAGATTCTCCCTCATTTATTTGTTTGGCAGGTTCGAGGTCCCGGAAACGATGCGGCGCGCATTGCATTACGTCCCGCCTGCTGTGCTCTCCGCGATCATCCTTCCTGAGCTGCTTTATCACAATAATGTCTTTGACGCGTCCCTCGGCAACACGCGCCTGCTGGCTGGCATCATCGCAGTGGTAGTGGCCTGGTATTCAAAAAACACCCTGCTAACCATTCTCGTGGGAATGACCGCCCTGCTCATCCTTCAACTTTTGTAACAAAACGCCCGCATCAGCGGGCGTTATTTTTATATATAAGCCAGAAAGATTTGGTTGCCGCCCGCCTCTTTTGCACGAGACATGGCTTGCCGCGACTGCTCGATCAATTCTTCCACAGCCGTAGATGTGCTGATGCGGGCAACGGATGCAATACCCGCACTGACCTTAACATTCAAAGGCGGCTCATTCGGGACCTCGATGCGGGTGCCGCGAATCCCGGCAATAATCCTCTCTGCCACTTTTTCCGCGTCCGCGCCAATGACACCCGCCAGCACAATCACAAACTCATCCCCCGCCCAGCGGCCGATGCAGTCGTACGGTCGGCTCTTCTCACGGATCATTTGAGAAAAAACCTGCAAAACTTCATCCCCCGTCTCAGTGCCAAAGGTATCGTTGATGATCTTAAAGTTATCGATATCCAGCGCGATGAAACTTATCGGCAGCGAGGCGCGGCGGGAACGCTCCAGCTCGCCTGTCGATTGGTGCAAAAACGCCTTGCGGTTCATAAAACCAGTCAGGTCGTCAAAAACGGCCTTGCTCTCCAATTGATCTTTCGCGACGGCAAGGCTGTTTGCCAGTGAAAGGATGCGCTCTGCCATTGCAACACGGTTCTTCAAATCCACAGCCTTAAATGGGCGTTGGATGATGTCATCCATGCCAACAGGCTCAACTCTGTCATCCAGGTCTTTCATGGTGGTCAGCAAAATATAGATCGGCCTGGCAGGGTTGATCGCGCGCGCGCGCATCATGAATCGAGAAGTACGCAAGTCGCTTGTATCCCAATTTGCGATCAGGAAATGAGATTCCCCGGATTGTATAAAAGGCGCAGCCTGTTCACTGGAAGTAATCGGAATGAGTATATTTCTTTTCCCGCCCAGAGCCTGTTCGATACTAGCAAGTTCTTTTGGATTATTTTCCAGCACCAAAATTTTCATGGACACACCTATTCAGGTATTATAGCAGGGTGTTTGTGCTCAATTTCATGAAAATCATTCCTGAACTGCTTTTAATATGAAGTGAATTCCATCACGTTGACAAATGCCCCTTCCCATAGTAATATTTGCCCCGCTTTGACCACGCCGAGGTAGCTCAGTGGCAGAGCAGGGGACTCATAAGCCCTTGGTCGGGAGTTCAAATCTCCCCCTCGGCACACCGTTTCATAGTGAAACACTCTTCTTATATATGGTGGTCTCTACACAAAGGAGATCACCATGTGTGCTTTAAATACACAAGACCAGGGGCTTATCACATTTTCCCAGCAGGATTATCTGCCCATTCTGGTCGAATCTTTTTTGATCGACCGCAAGTCTCAAGGTCTATCCCCCGATACCATCGAACTCTATACCAAGAAGCTGCAATACTTCCTGAAGTATTGTGATCGTCAAGCACTGACGCAAGTAACACAACTCACTTCAGATTTTATTCGCAGATATCTTCTTGAACTCTCCGAGACCCACAATCCCGGCGGCGTGCATGCCTGCTTCCGTCCACTGCGGACCATGTTGTATTGGCTCGAAGAGGAAGAGATCATGCCGGCTGGGTGGAAGAATCCGATCCGCAGGGTCAAAGCACCCAAGCTTCCAACCGATCCCATCGAACCGATCCAGATCGAAGAAATTCAACAACTTCTGAAAACCTGTCAAAGCAATTACTCCGGTATCCGTGACAAGGCGATGATGCTGGGATTACTGGATACTGGCGCACGCGCCAAAGAATTCCTGAACATCAACCTGGAAGATGTGGACCTGGCAACCGGGGCAGTGATGATCCGTCAGGGCAAAGGTCGAAAGCCGCGTATGGTATTTCTGGGACGTAAGACCATTCGAGCAATCCGGGGATATCTTCGTTATCGAAAGGACAACAGTCCAGCGTTGTGGATTTCCACTCAAGGTGAGAGGATGACCTATTCAGCTTTACGATGTTTCTTGCGCCGGCGTGCGGAGCGAATCGGCTTGAAGTCCACCCCTACCCCACACGATTTCCGCCGCGCCTTTGCCCTGGTCATGCTTCGCAATGGAGTGGATATCTTTGCTCTCCAGAAACTAATGGGGCATTCCGACCTACAGATCCTTCGACGCTACCTGGCACAAACCGATCAGGATATTCACACCGCACACATGCGGGGTAGCCCGGTGGATAGCAATTTGTAGAATAGGGCAACGCAAGAATGCCAGCATCTGACAAATTTGTTTATGTATCAACACTGTTATAAAGGAAAATTTATGACCACAGTAAAAATCCACAGCAAAGGAACAATCACCATTCCAGCCAAACTACGCAAAAAATACAAACTTGAAGAAGGTCAAACTTTGACAATTATTGATCTTAGTAAAGGTGCGATTTTACTCACGCCAAAAGTTTCCCAAGTGGAAAAACTGGCTAATCAAATCGCTGAGATATTTAAGGATGAAGGCATAACTTTCGAGGATTTGTTACAGACATTAAATGAGCTGCGTAAAACTTACAACAGATCATGATGTAATAACCGAAACTTTCGGTTATAAAACCGATTTTTTCGGTCACATGTATTCTCGATAGGAGTGAAAATGTTAGCCCCCCTGTTTGGCTCTAAAGGCTCTGAAAAAGTCTTGATCTTCATTACAGTTCGCGGTGAAGGTTACGCAAGAGAAATATCTCAATTTTTTGACATGGATATTTCTACCATCCAGAACCAGCTCGATAAATTTGAGCTTGGCGGTATTTTGGCAGGCACTACCAAAGGACGAACACGGCTATACACATTTAATCCAAGATACCCTTTTCTAAAAGAGTTGGAATTACTATTAAACAAAGCTCTTTCCTTTTATCCTGAGGATGAACGGGAGAGACTAGTCATGAAAAGACGGCGGCCACGCCGGCGAGGCAAACCAATATGAAATCCATTGGCGCAATACCCCAAGCGAAATCAGTAGAATTTGTTCAATCATACCTGCGGAAAAACAAGATTTATGTGATCTTATCCGGCAGAGCAGCTGTTTCCATCATGCCGTAAAAAGTGTCGAAATCTTTTCCCTCCAGAAACTGATGGTCCAATTTGACTTGCAAATCCTGCAACGCGACATGGCACAGACTGATAAGGATCTTCATGTCGTCACATGCGAGTCAATCTGGTGGATGGAAAATTGTAGGCAAAATTCGAGTTTTCATGACATTTCTTCCAGATCCCCAAATTTATACTAATTTTTGTTCTTGGAGGTTGAATTAATTATGTTTTATGTATATAATATTACGGAATTCGTAATTTTCGATACACAAAACATAATGACTACTTACCCAAAAACCCTTGGCAGGGAGAATTCCCGCCTATTCACCGCTTTAGCCAGCCTTGGAAGGACAGTTTTTTCCATTGAAGAGGCTCAAAAAATCAGCGGAAAGAACTACCCTGCCACGCAACAGGCACTTTTGCGACTCACAAAAGCTGGTTGGTTGGTGAGTCTGGGAGCTGGAAAATATGCCATTGTCCTGCCGTCGGCTGGAGATGATGCTGTACCAGCTGCCAATCGATTGGTTATTGCACGAGAATTGATCGGTGATGTCCCATATTACATCTCTCATGACAGCGCTCTTGAAATCCACAATATGCTAACCCGCCCAATAACGACCGTAACAATCTCAACCCCACGCAGGCTGAAATCCCGGACTGTATTTAATGTACCCTACCGATTTATTACAACCCAACCCAAGCACATGTGGGGATACACGCCTGTCTGGACTTCAGCAGAGGATCAAGTACAAGTTAGTGATCCCGAGCGGACCATCCTGGATGGATTGGCACGACCCGATTTGTGCGCTGGAGTAAGTGAAGTGGCGACTGGACTTCTGATCCGCAAAGATGATCTTGATTGGAAAAAACTGGCTGAATATGCTCAACGACTGGGAAGCCAGGCAGTGGTGAAGAGATTGGGATATTTACTTGATTTCTACAGCTTGGCGCCATCTGAAATTTTGTCTCGCCTGCAAGGGCAAATTGGTCCAAGTTACGCATTATTGGATCCCCTCCTTCCGAAAAGCGGTCAATTCTTATCCCGCTGGCGACTGCAACTCAACATAGACACTGAAACACTAAAAGGAATAGCTTCTACCTAATATGATCCGTTCTGCTGAAATTTCCAAACTTGCCCACCGCCTGGGTTTGGGCGATAAAACCATCGAGAAAGACTACGTGCTCACCTGGGTGCTTCTGGCGATTACCGCTTCTCCTCTGAATGATTTGTTGGCATTCAAAGGCGGGACAGCGATAAAAAAAATTTACGTGCCAGACTACCGTTTTTCAGAAGATTTGGACTTCACTTTGTTATTACAAAATCGAGCAAATGATGAATTACTGACTGCCCTCGAAGAGGTTTTTCCCTGGCTGGCACGCGAAGCCAACATAACACTAGCCACTCGCAAAGTCGAGGAACACGTTAGCGGCAACCCAACCATCTATTTGAATTACATTGGTCCGTTACAGGCAGATATTAATAGCCGTTTCCTCAAGGTGGATATATCACGGGATGAAAACCTTGTCTTTCCTATCGAGAGGCACCCGGTTAGATCATCCTATAGTGATTGCCAGGATCACCAATCTATGCTTGCAGTCTATTCATTGGAAGAAATCCTGGCAGAGAAATTACGCTCCCTGCTGACACGAACCGAGCCACGCGATTTATACGATATTTATTACATCCTAACCAACCAAATGGTGGATGTTGAACAAATGTCTTTCCAATTGGCTCCCAAATTTGAAGCAAAAGGGCTGGATATCAGCGATCTACGAACCATCCTCGGACGTCGGCAAGCTACCTTTCAGAAAATGTGGAAAAGCCGGTTGGACGGACAAATGCCTATCATCCCTGAATTGGAAGATGTAGTTCGTGAGACAAATCGAATGATCCAGAAATATTTTTAGTGTAAACAGTAAACTTGGGATCGCAGGACAATCCAAGCGTGAAGTTTTTACATCCATACTCATTTTGAGTTCAAAATGAGTATGGATGTAAAAACTATTCTTAATGAAAACTACAGATGATTAACCAGGCTCACCTTGAAAATTCGGAGTTGAACTCCGAAATTTCAAGGCATGGAGATTAAAGCATTTACACAAGCCTTTTGACTAATACGAGTAGGTAATGGCATGAACAACCCCTCTGCAAAGGTAAGTGGGACTACGATTTAAATTAAAGATCACGTGGCATTACCTTTCATAGACCGACTAGGTTTTTTTGATATATCGCAAAAATCAAGAAACACCGACATATAAAGATGCATATATCAGTTGATACAACATATCCCCCAATGACAGTTCCTGACGCTCAAACCAACTGTGTTCCTTGCAGAGATCATTTTGGTAAAACGTCACTTTTTTGAAATAGTGACGTTTTACCAAAATATATTGCTGCGAAAAATACTCAATTCCAACCGCATTCCAGAATTGAAGGCGACCAACCTAATTATTCATCCAGATTACGAAGCAGGGTTGACAATACTTCAGGGGATTTCAGGACTTTGCGGGCAGTTGCGTTATTCAATTGACTCAGGCGGGCAAGATGCAATAATGCCGCATAAACGCCATTCCCCGTCTTGGCACTAAAACGCTTTGCCTGCTTTCTGACAGATAGGTCGTCAAACCCCGGTTCAGAATGCAACTCCAACATGATTAACTTCGCCTTTTCTTCTACCTTGCCAATCAAGTGAAGCAAAGCTTTTTCATCGCCCTCATTCCATGCCACAACTGCAACGACTTGTTTCGGTGAAGCCCCTATCTCTACTGAATACCTCTGCTGGATCTCTGCCCAGTAATTGGTGCGACTGGGTACAGAAATAACCTTAAATGAGGGCAAAAGGAGGCCGGTCAACGCCCTGCCAGTAACACAATCCGTATCCAATCCAAACACACGGTCCCGGTACACAAAAGGCTGGTCCGTACCCGAATAATTATGGTGTCCCACGAGCAACGGCTTTTCCCCGTCATACAGTTCATACCAGGGACGATCATATGCGGCACGAAGGTGTTTATCGCCGCCCATTGTTCCGCACAACACCGTTGAACGCTGTTGTGACAAGGCAAGACCCGGTTCAAAGTATCCGTGTACCACCAATGCCTCCGGCAGGTCCAGATACAACGGCAAGGTGTCCATGAATGCCAAAGCATCCGGATAGGTCTCTCCGAATTGAATCTTGCTGATCTTCTGGGATTGCGCCAATTTGACCTCGTGCCGGCCGGCGCGCACATGCTTGCGTTCATGATTCCCCATGATGAGAAAAGCATTTGGCGTTTTCTGGAAAAAATCCAGGACAGCCGGCGTCTCGGGACCTCGATCCACACAATCCCCCACCGAGACAATGGCATCGCCCTCAGTCAAGCCCGCCTTGTCCAACAAGGCTTGCAGCTCGTCGTAACAACCATGAATATCACCGATCACCAAGGTTTGCATTGCATAATTATAGCTGGGTTGCAACAGCGTTAATTGCTGCCAACCCGTATTTCCTGCCACACCGAATTCAAGCCTACACGAACAACCCAGGATTCAATATATCCATAATCGAGTTGATCCTTTTTGGCTTTGAGAATTGCCGCAATATCCCGGGCGTGTTTTGGCTGCCCGCTTAGTCCCACATACATGAGCTTGTAGAGGATCAGATCCTCAGGAGAATGGACATATACCTCTCCAATTGGCGACCATAGTCCACCAGGATGCGGCGTTGAAGGCATTCTGACGAAGTCCATCACCATCCCGCATGAGATATAAATCCGCCTCGAGTCCGCTATACATGGGGTAACCTGTACGTCTGTGATCATGGTACGTCAAAATTGCTTTAGGGGGGAGGCAGTGAAATCTTTTTCTCGAAATTCATCTCGTCTATTGTGCCATATCATGATCCAATTTATTCAGCGTAATCAAACGCATTCCGGTGGATATCCAGTTTCCGCCCTGGACCGGCTGCCGATTAATCTCCTCCCGATACGGTTTCGCTTCTGATGTCCAGCCGCTATGTGAAAAGCCGAGAAATCGACTTTCCACATAGCGGCTGGAATAATTCTAGCAGCCTTCTCTTCAACGAGTTCAACCATTACCTTGCGTTCGTTGTCGGAGAGCGTCCAACTCTGATTTTTTGACGTATAATTTTCCAATGTCCCAGAAAATCAATGAACCCGCCCGCCCGATTCGGATCCTGTTGGTGAATGAAATTCGATTGATTGGCAACGTGATCGCGGCGTCCCTGGAGGACGAGCCGGATATCCACATCGTGGCTTGTGTCACCACGCCGGAAGAGGCGTTGAATATGATCTATGAGAACCAGGTGGATATTGCGCTGGTGAGCACTCGCCTGCCGGACCAGGGTGCATTAAATTTGACTCGAGCGATTACCGAAGTGGCGTCAAATACCAAAGTTCTGGCTTTGGGGCTGACCGAAGAAAAAACGCGGGTATTGCGTTATGTGGAGGCGGGAGCCTCGGGTTACATCCTTAAAGACGACTCGCTCGAAAACTTGATTTCCATCGTACGAAATGTGCAAGATGGCAAGGTTTTTATCTCTCCCCAGATCGCGGCTGCGATGATGGAAAGACTCTCAGAGTTGGCCCAGATGTTCTCAGACGTGGATGTTGACAAAGCCGTCGAGGCAGGGCTGACGCCACGAGAACTGGAAGTGTTGGAGTTGATCGGCAAAGATCTTACCAACCAGCAGGTCGCCGAAAAACTTTTCATCGAGCTTGGCACGGTCAAGAATCATGTGCACAATATCCTCGAAAAACTCAATGTCAGCAGCAGGAGGGAGGCGGCTGCCTACCTCGCTTTCATAAAGAAATAAGCTCTTTTCGGCACGTCCAAATTCCATTCCCACAATCTATATCTAAATTTATATCCGCATCCTGTGACCCTGCATATGGATTCTCATCCATGTCAATGATATGCTTGCCGTATCATGATTTGGTGATGGAGGTGGAAGCATGCCCCAACATGCGCAGCAAAGCGTCATATTAACAAACAGCTCGCGTCTCATGCGCAAGATGTTGAATCGCATTCTGCTCAAGACACATCATTTTGATGTTGTTCAGGAAGTTTCAGACCACAGGAAACTGCCTTCGGCGATTGAGCGATTCGACGCCGGGTGGGTGATCATGTCTCTGCCCGAAGATAACAAAATGCCGGATTGGGTGGATTCATACTTGATGAAACATCCCTTCGTACGCTTTCTCACTGTTTCCCCAGACGGCAGTCAGGTCAAAATAAAGTCGATGGAAAGCCGCGAAGAACAAATCAACGACCCGTCGCTGGATGATCTAATTCAAATCCTTGAAAGCAATCATGTCCGGTATAGTAATCCAAAGGGAAAATTGAGAGCGTCCCCCTTAATTTTGAAACGATTGGAAATTTTTTATAAGAAGATAAACAACAGAAGCGGAAACAGGATAGCTATCATCAGAAAATCCTTTCAGACCTTTGAAAAGGCACGTGCTTCCCAGGCATCCGCCGGGCTAGCTTATTATGCGTTGTTTTCCATGTTTCCCCTGCTGCTGGTACTGATTGCCGGAGGCAGTTATTTCCTTAATGATCAACAGGCATATGACAAAGTGATTCAACTCGTGCAGGCGTCCGTCCCCGGTTCGCCGCAATGGATCGACGAGAATTTGCGTCAGGTATTGAATGTCCGCGGCACCGTGGGGGTCATCGGTTTGCTCACACTGCTTTGGTCTGCCTCGGGTTTTTTTACGAATCTTGCGTATAACATCAACCTCGCCTGGCCGGGGAAGCCACAGCGCAACTTTCTTACAAATCGGCTGGTGGGATTGGGGATGATCGCAGGATTGATCGGGCTGCTCCTCCTTACCATCGCTTTGGAATCATTCACGAGCCTTGTCCCGTTCGTAACCATTGGCAGCGCTCCGTCACCGGACCCTGTTCTCTGGTGGATTATCTCCGGGATTGGATCCTGGCTGGCAGTTTTCCTTCTCTTTTTGGTGCTCTATCGCTGGATACCCACGGTACGCGTTTCATGGACGACCACGCTTTTAGGCGCTTTGATCGTTTCAGTCGGATGGAAGATCGCTACTGAGGGTTTCGCATGGTATTTGCGTTCCGGGCTAGGACGCTATCAACTGGTCTATGGTTCGCTTGGGGCGATCGTTGCACTATTGTTCTTAATTTTCATCCTGTCTCTCATAACTCTGTACGGCGCACATCTTTGTGCGGCGGTCGACAACGGGAGGCAGGCATAATCATTATCAACGCAAGATTTCTTTGGAAGAAGCTTGAAGTCTGGATAGACTCAATAAAAAGGAGTTCGATCAGATTTTAAATACCGCGGGGGAATAGTGTGTTTGCCTTTATATACCCACTCCTCGTGCCAGACGGGAGATACAACAGGACCCAATTCGTCTTGAGAACCCATCACCTTATAAAGGTGTGACTGTTGTTTTTTTGCCCCCCTGAATATACCTAAATTTGTATCCCTTACCACGGAACGATATATGGTCAACACAAGCTGGCTATGATATGGTAATAACTGCATGGTCGGACTCGGACGGTTTTCGGCTTCAAACGAAATGTCAATCGATACAAGGCGGGGGTTCGCCTTCAACAATTCTCCGTTCAACGCAACGAACCCTGCCCTCGTCAACATCAGCCCATCGATACCCACTCAAATCAGACAAACTTAATCAGTTCCGTCCAACCAGTTCGGTGGATTTATTTTCTATCGGGCCTCAACACTACAACTTAAGCTCCAACACAGCCAAAAACCTGACACCAACTTACAATTTGAATGGGTGCTCTCGACAAATATAGAAAAAGCATTGAGAACAATGGTATCAGCTATATGGAAAATAATTTATGGTTAAAACGAAGGTAATCAGTACACTTGGACCAGCAAGCTCAAACGAAAAGACGCTGGAAAAGATGATGCTTGCCGGCATGGATGTCGGGCGCCTGAATTTCTCCCACAGTACACCGAAAGAAGCGCTTCATATAATAGGACTCATTCGGCTTTTAAACACGAAATATCGCAGACAAATAAAACTTCTCGGCGATCTACGGGGTCATCGCATAAGGGTAGGCGATCTTATTGCTCCGGTTTTGCTAAAAAAAGACCAGATCGTCTGGCTTACGCAGCAAAATATAGAAGGCTCAAATCAATATATACCTTTTGATTATCAAGGCCCGCTGGGCGATATTAAGAACGGGCATCAAATATTCATCGATGATGGGAATATCGCCTTGGAAGTGATAGGACGGCTTAAAAATAGCCTAAAGGTCAAAGTGGTATTCGGCGGTTTAATTAAAGGACATAAGGGTGTAAATATTCCAGATGCACGGCTGGTATTTGACGGTATAAGCCAGCAGGATATACAGGATATATTATTTTGTAAAGAGCACGGGTTTGAATATATCGCGCAGTCATTCGTATGCACCAAAAAGG
>JACZJB010000211.1 GCA_014860805.1 Anaerolineales bacterium | reverse complement strand
CGGCGGCGCCGTGTCCTTACAATATTAATCCCATGAAATATACAGACCTCAACATCCAGACCCAGCGTGAAGCCCCCAACAACGCACGGACAGAAGGCTTTGCCTTTCTCGTACGCGCGGGGTATTTGACCCGCGAAAATGAAATGCTGCCACTTGGTCAGCAAGTCATCTCGCGCTTGCAGGGTCTGCTAAAAGAACCTTCCTTTCTTTTTGAGCTTTCCCTGCCGCTTCTTCCCAACGATAATGAAACCTTCTTTCCCCTCTCCACCGGAGATGTGGAAATCATCCATTGTGAATCCTGCAAGTACACGGAACGGCTTGAACTTGCTCAATTCAGGAAGAAAGCCCTGCCTCGCGAAGAAGAACGTCCGCTTGAAAAAGTGTTCACGCCCGATTGCAACACCATCGAGTCGCTTGCAAATTTTTTGGATATCCCGAAGGAAAAAACCGCCAAGGCATTGATGTACACCCGCGTTTCAGACGGACAATTCGTTTTCATCGTGCTGCGCGGAGACATGCAGTTGAGCGAATCGAAACTCAGGGACATTGTCGGGGAGATAAAACTGGCAGATGCGGAATCCATTCGCAGGGCGGGAGCGGAGGCGGGTTTTGCATCCCCAATTGGATTATCAAACACGCTCATTGTGGTGGATGAATTAATTCCACGTTCGCACAATCTTGCGGCGGGCGCAAATGAGGCTGGGTATCATTTCAAGAATACAAATTATCTGCGTGACTATTCTGCTGAAATTGTTGCTGACCTGACCCAGGCCAAGGCAGGCGACTCGTGCGTCCATTGCGGCAATCCACTTGCTGTGCTTTCCGCGCTTTGCCTGGCTACGCGCTCCGAATTTCAATTTGAAAAGATCCTTCTGGCATTGGCAGAAACCCACCATGATGACAAGGGGTTGGCATTTCCAATATCCGCCGCGCCATTTGACCTGTATCTTATGCATGTGCCCGGCAAAACCATCAACACACTGGAAAAAGCCGCAGAAATTTATAACGCGTTGCAAAACGCGGGCATTTCCGTGTTATTTGATAACCGTGATGAACGCGCGGGAGTCAAATTCAACGATGCGGATTTGATCGGTTGTCCTTTGCGGATCACGGCGGGTGAGAAAGCCCTTAAAGATGGGATGGTAGAATTAAAATTACGAACAGCGTCAGGCGGCAGTATGGTGCCTTTGGAAAAAATCCTGAACCTGAAAGACATTTCTGAAATTCTATAACTCATGAACGTTGGACATTATCCCCCACCCAGGCAACGCGGCTTGATCGCTCACAGCTTGATCTTGCTTGTGCTGACGGTTATCGCAGTGATCGGATTTTTCAATCTCTCCAGCAGTGAAGTTGGTCCTGCCTTTTTGATCTGGCTGCTGACGGCATTATTTGCCTTCGCTCCCATTCCATTTTTTGCATATCGCGCCTATTCCCTATGGCGTGCAGACTATCACATTGATCGCGACAGCCTAGCCATCAGTTGGGGACTACGCGTTGAGGACATTCCCCTCTCCGATATCGAATGGATGCGCTCTGCGGATGATCTGACGACTCCGCTGGCCCTGCCCCCCTTTCCATTCCCTGGCGGGCTGCTGGGCATTCGCCGCCATCCCGAACTTGGCGTGGTCGAATTCCTCGCTGCAGACGCAAAAAAACTTTTGTTGGTCGCAACAGCCAAGCGCATCTTCGTCATTTCTCCTGAGAATCCCGCCGGGCTTACACAAACCTTCGCCCGTGCAACCGAAATGGGCAGCCTGCAGCCCGTTGAAGCAAAGTCGGTTTACCCGTCTTTCATTGTTACACGGGCATGGGAAAGCGGCATCGCCCGCTATCTTTGGCTCACCGCCTTATTCTTGAACATCGGTCTGTTCATTTGGGCAAGTCTTATCATCCCATCCACGCCGCGCGTGGCTGTCGGTCAGCAATTTGCGGGAGGAATACTTGAAACCGTCCCATCCTCCCAGTTAATTATTTTTCCGGTCGCGAGTCTTTTGCTCGCAGTCATCGGCTGGATCGCAGGCTTGTACTTCTATCGTTGGGAGCGTGAACGCGTGCTCGCTTTCATCATTTGGGGCTCCAGCACGCTGACGAGTCTGCTGTTCCTGCTCGCCGTATTATTCATCATCACAACTCCCGTCTGACATGTCCTGCTTCAGGCTGTCGTCCTCGCAATGACATAAAATAAATCCCATGCAACTTCTCCTCGGCTTCCTCCTCGCGATCATCATTGCTTTTCTCGCCTACAAAGCTCACAGCTTGAACAAGATCGGTGCATTGGCAGCGACCTTCACAGGCACGATCATCTTCGGCATAGGCGGCTGGGACTGGGCAATCCTATTGCTCACATTTTTCATCACCTCATCTATCTTGAGCCGCGCTTTCAAAAAACGCAAACAAGGCCTGGATGAAAAATTTTCAAAGGGACATGAACGCGATGCAGGACAAGTCTTCGGCAACGGTGGCATTGCCACCCTCTTCGCCGCATTGCATTTCTTTTTTCCAGAATCCGTCATCCCGTGGGTTGGGTTCGCCGCTTCCCTCGCTGCGGTCAACGCAGATACATGGGGCACCGAACTTGGGGTTTTGAATCCACATCCCCCGCGGATGATCACAAACTTAAAAAAGATCGTGGAAAAAGGCACCTCGGGCGGAATCTCATTAATCGGCACCATTGCCTCTCTGGCAGGTTCTGCATTAATTGCATTTCTCGCCTCACTCTTAACTGAGAGCTGGTCGCTGTTTCCATTGATCACGTTCTCAGGGCTGGCTGGCTCTCTCTTTGACTCCTTTCTCGGCGCAACAGTCCAGGCGATGTATTACTGTCCCACCGACAAAAAGGAAACCGAGAAGCATCCACTCCACACCTGCGGCACACAGACAGTTCACATCCGCGGCTGGAAGTGGCTGAACAATGACTGGGTCAATTTTTCATGCGGCGCATGTGGGATGATCACTGCATTGATTTTGGTTCTCCTATGATGGACATTCGCATTAGGTCTTTCAACCCTTCAGACGTTGATTTTATCGAGTCGCTTGTTTCACGCTTTTCAGAATTCAGCCTGCCCGAATGGCGTCAAAAAGAAGAAATTGACGGCGCCAACCTTACTTCTTTAAAGAAAGCAATGGAATTTCCAGAACCAGACTCTGTGATTTACATCGCTGAAGATGAAACAGGAAAACGCGCAGGTTTCATCCACCTTCAACTCCAACTTGACTACTTCAACGGTAAAAAAGTCTGCTATATCTCAGACCTGGCTGTAGATGCCGCCTTTGAAAGGCATGGCATCGGACGCATCCTTCTCAAGAAGGCGGAAGAATGGGCATACACTCAGCACTGTCAGATGATCTCTTTGTATGTATTCTCGAACAATTCACGGGCAAGGCGGGTTTATGAAAAACTTGGCTTCCACGAAGAGGTAATCAAGTATTTAAAACCTTTAACATCCCCAAAATAACAACAAGGACACAACATGTCATCTCCCATTCTCGTCACAGGCGCCAGCGGATTCCTCGCCATTCACACCATCGTTCAATTATTACAGCAGGGATATAAAGTGCGCGGGACAATTCGTTCCTTGTCCAAGGAGGCCGAAGTCCGCGAGACGATCTCAAAGTACGTACAGGCAAATCATCAGTTGGAGATCCTGCCTGCGGACCTGGAGCAGGATTCGGGTTGGGATGAAGCGATGAGGGGCGTCGAGTATGTTTTGCATATCGCGTCGCCGTTTCCATTGTTCGAGCCAAAGCACGAAGATGAACTTATCATCCCTGCCGTGCAAGGGACGCAGCGCGTGTTGCGTGCGGCGCATAAGGCAAAGGTCAAACGCGTGGTGCAGGTTTCGTCCAATGCAGCAATTTCATCAGGACATGAGGGCGAGAATAAAACTTTTACAGAAGAAGATTGGACAAATCTTGACAAGGTTGGCGCATACCCAAAAAGCAAAACGTTTGCCGAACGCGCCGCATGGGATTTTATCAACAGCGCAGAAAACACGAACCGTATGGAGCTTGCCACCATCAACCCGCCATATATCCTTGGGCCTGTTCCAAATAAAAACTTTAGGACGTCTGTGGAATTGGTTCGCACGTACATGCTGGGACAAGTGCCCGGCGTGGGTCGAATCAAAATGGGAATTGTAGATGTGCGTGATGTGGCCACCGCGATCATCCTTGCCATGCAAACACCCGAAGCAGCGGGCAATCGTTTTCTTTGTTCCGGCGGGACTTTGTGGATCAGGGAGATCGCCCAAATTTTGCACAAGGAATATGCAAAGCGCGGGTATAAAATTCCCACCATTGAATTTCCAAGCTTTTTGATTCGCTTTATTGCATTGTTCGATAAAAAAATATCACTTGTTACCAGCAGCCTGGACTGGGATTATGAGCTTTCCAGTGAAAAAGCAAAACGAATCCTCAAGTGGCAGCCGCGTTCAAACGAAGAAGCGATTCTCTCGATGGCTGAAAGTTTGATCGAACAGGGGTTTGTGTAACATGTCATTGCTTCGGACAAATGCAAGAGCGTCCTCGCAATGACATGATTAGGAGCAACCAATGAATTACATCCCAGATAGTTCCCGTTATGAAACCATGCGCTACAACCGCTCAGGCCGCAGTGGACTTAAGCTGCCCGCCGTCTCTCTTGGGTTGTGGCACAACTTCGGCGGCGTGGACACTTTCGTCAACAGCCGAGATATGATCCTGCGCGCATTTGACCTTGGCATCACACATTTTGACCTGGCGAACAATTATGGTCCCCCGCCTGGCTCCGCCGAAGAGACATTTGGCCAGATCATCGAAAAAGACCTGCGTCCGCATCGTGATGAACTCATCATCTCGTCGAAAGCAGGCTACACCATGTGGGACGGCCCCTATGGAGATTGGGGCTCGCGCAAATATCTTATCTCCAGCCTTGACCAAAGCCTGAAGCGCATGGGACTGAACTATGTGGATATTTTCTACCACCACCGCCCCGACCCTGAGACTCCGCTGGAAGAGACCATGCAGGCGCTGGATTATATTGTCCGCAGCGGGCGGGCTTTGTATGTGGGCATTTCCAATTATCCCGCTGACAGGACCCGCGAAGCCTCAAAGATATTGAGATCCCTTGGCACGCCATGTTTGATCCACCAGCCTGTTTACAACATGTTCAACCGCTGGGTGGAAGCGGACTTGCTTAACACCTTGAAAGAAGAAGGCATCGGCTGCATTGCCTTCTCTCCGCTTGCTCAAGGCTTGCTGACAGACAAATATCTCGGCGGCATCCCCGAAGGCTCGCGCGCATCCAAGGCGCATAGCTTTCTCAAGCCTGCTCACCTCACGGACGAAAAAATGGCAAAGGTTCAAAAACTAAATGACCTTGCCCAATCCCGCGGACAGACTCTCGCGCAACTGGCATTGGCTTGGGTACTGCGCCACGAAACAATGACCTCCGTACTGATCGGCGCGAGCAACGTCTTGCAGATCGATGATGCAATTGGCGCGTTGAAGCGACTTGATTTTTCAGGAGACGAGTTGGAAAAAATAGAAGAAATCTTAAAATAGAAAAAACTCCGAGTTCATGAGAACTCGGAGTTTTATTTAATCTATCCTCTCCAGATCTTGAAATCCTTCAAACTGGAGCCGCCCAAAAATTCACGGACGATGGAATTGGCGGGGATTAGACTCGTATCCAAGGGCAGGAACCATTCGAGGAAGGCGAGCAATCTGCGGGCTTCGATATATTCTGGCGCGGTATGCGGGACGAGGCGAAGCAGCGGCTCAGCGGATTGCTTGAGCGCGGCAAGTTCAAAAACCAATGCAGAGTTGAACATCACGTCCGCATTTTCCTGATAGGGGAAGATATGCCGCTTCTCGCCGCGGCGCACCGACTCCCAGCGCGAGATGGTGGCCTGCGCGGAATATCCACGCTCGCGCGCGTCGCGGACGATGCGGCGGATGAGGCGTGTGTCCGTCGTGGAGACGCGGTTGTGGCGGTCGAGGTTGAGCTGCGTCAGCGCAGAGACATATACCCGAAACGCAGAATCAGACCAACGTTCAGGAATGAGGCGCGGGTTCATGCCATGGATGCCTTCGAGGATGATCGGCTGTCCCTTTTGCAATTGGACAACATCGCCTTCTTCGCCTCTGCCTGTCTTGAAATTGAATCGCGGCAATTGAATTTTTTCTCCGCTGATCAATTTTTCCAGGTCATCTGCAAGGCGGGCGAGGTTCAAGGCTTCGATGGTTTCGAAATCAGGCTGACCGTTTTCATCCAACGGATTTTTTTCTCGGTCGACAAAATAATGATCCAATTCGAGCGGGAACGGGGAAACGCCGCGTGCTAGAAGTTGAACTGCAAGGCGGCGCGATGAAGTGGTCTTACCCGATGACGACGGCCCCGCAATCAAGATGATGCGAGCTTTTCTCTGCACGATCTGCTGTGCCACATCTGCAAAGTGTTGTTCGTGCAACGCCTCGGAAACGAGCACAATTTCGTCAGCGCGCCCCGCTTCGATTGCCTCATTGAGCGCACCGACATTATCGATGTTAAGGGTTTTCAGCCAGTTGCCATATTGACGGAATGCGCTGAGCAATTTTGGATAATCGCCCATCGGTTCAAGCTGGGTGGGCGCATGACGGCGGGGAAATTGAACGAGGAATCCGCCATTGGCAGCTTTGAGGTCAAACCATTTCAAATACCCGGTGGATGGAACCATATACCCGTGCATGTAATCCATCTGACCACCCAAACTGTACATGGTGAGATAATCTTTGCTGCGATATTTGAGCAGACGGAGTTTATCCTCGTTTCCGCGCTGTTGAAAATATTCAACAGCCTCTTGAATGGGAATTTCCCTGCGAAGAAAAAGATGATCCTCTTTGATCAACTTTTTCATATGGTCTTTGAGGGAATCCAGGTCACCTTGTGTAAGCGCGGCGCGGCCTGACACCTCGCAATAAAAACCGCCCGATGAAACGGAATGATCAATGCTTAATCTTCCTTTCGGAAAGATCTCTGCAAAAACCATTTCGAGCAAGAAGACAAGCGAGCGGCGATAGATGCGCGCACCGTCGGCGGTATTCATGGTGATGGGCTGGCAAGTCGATTCCAATTCAACGGGAAAAGTCAGCTCGTGGATCTGGTTATTGATAATAGCGGCGACAATTGGCGCGGAAAAATCGTCTTTGACTTGAGACAGAAACTCCCCCACCTGTGTGCCGCGCGGACCGGAAAGGGTCATGCCATTTGGCAGGTGGAGTTCAATATTTTTACTGGGTTGGGTGATTTGAATCATAATTTTTTTGTCGAGGATCAGTTGATTAACTTTCGATCTTTGACCTTCGTCTCTTTTTTATTTTAATTTAGCCAGCAATTTCTCTGGCTTTCCTTCAAATTCAAAAAGCGGAATCTCTTTTTTGGTGAGAGCCATCAAAGTATCTGTCAGCAATTCGTTGACGGGGGTTGGAATCCCGCGCGCCTTGCCTTCGCGGACAACTGCTCCGTGCAGGAATTCCACCTCACTCTGCTGCCTGCCTGAATACAGGTCAATATGGAAGGATGGCATTTTACCGCCGCGTCCACTGCCGGCAGCACGGGAGAGAAGCGGTTTGGAAAGCCAAAGCGGCAACTGCGTGGCAAATGCCAGGGCTTTCACAGGCGTGCCAGGCAGGTCAAACACTTCAAGGCTTTGAGCCTTCATCACTGCGAGGCATTCTTTCAGCATGTCAATTTCCAGTTTGTAGAGGTCTTTTTTGGCAAAGACCTGTGCGGCTGTCATATTTAATATGGCGGAAGTCGGGTTGGCAATCAAGTTGGTGAGCATCTTCGACCATTTCATACCATGCGGTTCGGGATACAGCCTGCACTTCAAGAATGCCTTATCCAATACTACAACCAATTTTTCCGAAAGTGGATGCCCGGCAGCGACTCCCACTCCGCGCAGTTTTTCGAGGACAATATCGCCGGGTCCACGGCGGCCGATGGCAGTGGTGACCGTACCATAGATGACTTTGTTCGGTCCCAGCACCCGCGCAATGGACTGCTCATTTTCCACACCGTTGGAGAGGCAAAGGATCGGCGGAAGTTTATCCGCAAAGGGTTTCAGTCCCTCCATCGCAGGGATGGTGTCAAAAGATTTCAAGGCAAAGATGGCAACGTCGAAGGGGCCGAATTTCAGGGCTTTTTCAAGAGATGGTTCGATGATGAAAGACCGGGCATCCAAAGAAAAAGCGTCCTTTGTCTGTCTTCTTTCGTCGATGGTCAAATCAAGGCGCAAGCCTTTTTCACGCAATTGTTCAACCATCTTCGGCTGTTCCACGAACACCACTTGATTCCCCGCCAGCGCAAGGGAACCACCAACATATGTGCCGATCGCCCCCGCCCCAAAAACAAGGAATTTCATCCCAGATGAATTAGAAAGAGGTTGAACCATGATTCTCCGAATCTACGACTTGAGGATATATGGGATTTACTATTCAGCATCCAGCCAATGGGCGTGGTCATTGAGCTTATCAATCGCCCAGCGATGTTGATAAGGGGAATAAATCAACTGGGCAAATGCCGTGTTGCTAAAACGGAAACGTGTGCCCGCGTTGTTGGCTTGCGGCGCGACTCCTACCACCGCATGCATGACCTGGTTCAACAAGCCGCCGTGTGAGACGATCAAATAACGGGCGGGCTCGCGCTTCAAGAGATCGTGTAAAGCCTGTCCTGCGCGCAGGAACAATTCCCAATCCCCTTCTCCGTCCATACCAACAGGATCGTAAGGAGTGGTAAAAGAGGGATGTGTAAAATTATGGCGGACTTCATGGGCGGTTAATCCCGCAAATTCACCGTTATCGCGTTCCAGCCAGAGCGGCTCGAATTCGATCTCCAATTTCAGCGCAGAGGCAATGATCTGAGCCGTCTCTTTCGCACGGATGAGCGGGCTGGAGATCACATGATCAAATTTCATATCCTCTTTTTTCCAGCGCTCAGCCAGAGCAATTGCCTGCGCACGACCGCGCTCCGTCAACGGGAAATCTGCCTGCCCCTGCCAGCGGGATTCTGCATTCCCGACCGATTCCCCATGGCGCAGCAACGTAATAAAAAATGGTTTGGGTCTATTCTCCATCATCTGGCAATTTCCCCTTTACTAAATAGATTGGACGACGTTTGACTTCCTGAAAAATATATCCAACATAAACACCGATAAAACCAAGCAGGATCATGATAATTCCGCTTGCAATCAGGAGAATGCCCATCAACGAACTCCAACCCGGTTCCACTCGCTGCGTGTTCCCCGTCAACCAGAGCAGGAGGACATAAAGCAATTGCGCACCGGCCAAAACGAAAAAGACCAGTCCCGCACTCAAGCCAATATATAAAGGCGCAAGGGAAAAGGAAAAGATCGCATCCGAAGCAAGACGGAACATTTTACCAATGGAATATTTTGATTTCCCGGCAATGCGGGCAGGTTCATGGTAAGGAAGGATGACGCTCTTATATCCCATCCACGAGATCATGCCGCGCAGGAAGCGATGGTATTCATGCATCGAGCGCACGCCGTTCAAGGCATTGCGGGAGAGTGCGCGAAAATCCGCAGCGCCCTGTAAAATTTGTGTCCCGCTGATCTTATTGATCAGCCAGTAGAAAAAATTGGAGGTGATCTTTTTGAACGAAACCGAGCGGTCATCCTCCATGCGCTGGGCCTGCACAACATCATAACCCTGCTGGATGAGTTGAATCATTTGCGGAATCATTTCAGGCGGATGCTGGCCGTCGCCATCCAGCGAGATCATCACATCGCCGGTGGATGCGTCCATGCCGGCTGTCAGCGCAGCTTGATGCCCAAAGTTGCGGCTGAGCTGGAGCAGGGAAATGCGCGGGTCTTCACCTGCTGTTTTTCGGAGCGTATCAACTGTCCCGTCGGTCGAGCCGTCATCCACATAGATGAAATTAAAATCAAAGGGAAGAGCATCCACAACGCGGCAAATATCCGCATAGGTTTGTCCAACCGCTTCGGATTCGTTGAAAACGGGGATGACGAGATCTACTTTGAGTTTTTGTTTTTTGGGAGACATCGGCAGGATTCTACCACGCGCCTCATCCTTCGATAAACTCAGGACAACGCTTCGCTCAGGACAACCCCATGCCTGTCAGCCAGCAAACGATGAGTGCGCTCCACCTCAACATTTTTCTGCTCGACGCTCCAGCCAAGAGCCGCGCCCATTGCATCGGCAATCTCTTCGACATTGGCTTTTGTCAGGCGGCCAAGCATGGCAAGCATGGTGCGGCGGAGAAGGATGTCGTCGAGATGAATTGACTTTTCGCTTTGGGCAAGGAAGGCGATCTCGCGGCGGGTATATTCGGGCAGGGAGTTTAGCGATTCATCCTTTGCGCGGTTGATAAACGTTGCAACGGCTTCGGTCCGAGAACCGTAACGCTCGTACAAAGTTTGCAAACGTTCCCTGCTTAGACCGGTCCACGCGGCAAAACTGTCGATCTGCCGTTTCTGTTCGGCTTCATCTGTAGAATATCCATGGCCGCCGCCGATGGGGAGATCCTGCGTGCTTTTCTGGCGGGGCCTGCCTAGATAAGCAAGCGCTTTATCGGTTACCTGTTCTGCAAAGGCGCGGAAGGACGTCCACTTGCCGCCCACCAATGAAAAGACCGGGAAGTTCAAATTCGTCCAATCACCGCTCAGCACTTCGATGTGGTGGTCGCGGCTGTATTGGCCCGTGGTCTTCGCGCCGCTGCTTCCCAACGGACGCACGCCCGTAAATTGAAAGACGATGTGCTCGCGAGTCACTTTGATGGTCGGGAAAACGCGCTCGATCATTCCAATAAAATAATCGATCTCTTCGTCCGTGCAGCGTGCTTCATCAGGATGGTCGATCTTGATATCAGAGGTGCCAACCAGAACGCGGTCATACAAGGGGAAGATGAGCACGATGCGCCCATCTTTATTTTCAAAGAAGAATTCATTGCCGCCAATGGCAGCGCGCAGTTCGGGATGGTTCAAAACAAGGTGCGAGCCCTTTGTGCCGCCAATAAAACGCGTGGACAAGCCCATGCTGTGATTTGTAAAATCAATCCACGGACCCGCAGCATTAATCACAAGCTGAGGGCGAACCTCGTAGGTCTCATCGCTCAACTCATCGCGGAGAATGACCGTGTCTTTTTGTCCGCTGACCATGCTGACATAATTCAAAGCGCGCGCATTGGGATTATCGGCTTCCGCATCCAAAAGGACCTCAAGAGCAAGGCGTTCTGGATTGGAGATCAAGCCATCATAATAAGTGGCAGTGTTGGCAATCTCGGGATTTAACTTGTTCCAGCGCTTTAACGATTCGGCACGTGAAAAAAATGTATGCCGTGGAACCGTACGTTTCTTGCCTGTGTATGCATCGTACATCATCAAACCAAGTTTTATGATGACCGAACCGCGTTCCGAGGGCTTTTCAAGTAATCCTAAAAACTTCAACGGCGCATTCAGCAAGCCCGAAAAATACTTAAACATGGGCACAGTCGTGGGCAGCGGCTTGACGATATGCGGCGCGTTCTGGATCATACGATTGCGTTCACGCACCGCTTCACGCACCAGACGGAATTCACCGTTTTCAAGATAGCGAATACCGCCGTGCGCCATATGCGAGGACGCCGCGCTTGCGCCCGAACAAAAATCCGCCCGATCCACAAGCAGAACATCCACGCCATTCAGCGCAAGGTCACGGAACGTGCCAATGCCGTTGATCCCCGCGCCAACGATCAACACAGAGACTTCGGGTTTTGCTTTGAGTGAGGAGAGAATTTCGTTTCGGTTCATGTTTTGGTTCCAAGTTTCAGGTTTTAGGGTTCAAGGTTCAAGGTTTCAGGTTCAAGGTTTGAAACTCGTTCCCTTCAACTTGCAACTTGAAACCTGTAACATGCAACACTATTCAACCCAATCAAACGTGCGTGTGACTGCTTTCTTCCAACCCGAGTATAAACCCTCACGTTGTTTCGCGTCCATTTTGGGAGACCATTCCTTGTCGCGTCCCCAATTGGCGCGCAGTTCATCATAATCTTTCCAAAAACCGACAGCAAGGCCAGCCGCATACGCCGCGCCAAGAGCCGTCGTCTCTGCGACCTTGGGACGTACCACAGGCACATCCAAAATATCAGACTGGAACTGCATCAATAAATCATTGAAGACCATCCCGCCGTCCACTTTCAATGTTTTGAGATTGACCCCCGAATCGGTCTCCATCGCATCCAACACTTCGCGAGTTTGAAAAGCCGTTGCTTCCAGGGCAGCCCGCGCAATATGACCCTTGTTGACGTAGCGGGTCATGCCCGCGATCACACCTCGCGCATCGGACTTCCAATACGGAGCGTACAGTCCACTGAAGGCAGGGACGAAATAAATGCCGCCGTTATCCTCGACTGATCTTGCAAGCGGCTCGATCTCCGCCGACGATTGAATCAGTCCCAAGTTATCTCTCAGCCACTGGATGAGTGCACCCGCAATCGCAATGGAACCTTCCAACGCATACACGGCTTTCTGGTCACCAATCTTGTAGCCAAGAGTGGTAAGCAAGCCAGATTTGGAAGGAACAGGAATCTCGCCCATGTTCATCAACATGAAGCAGCCAGTGCCATACGTGTTTTTCGCTTCACCCGCGCTGTAGCAAGTTTGACCGAAGAGAGCAGCCTGCTGGTCGCCTAAATCACCAGAGACAGGCACCCCTTCCAAAATCATCTTCGCTCTGCCATATTCCTCAGATGAGGAGCGGATTTCGGGCAGCATAGATCGTGGGATTTCCAACAACTGCAAAAGTTCGTCATCCCAATCGAGAGAGTTCAAATCCATCAACAAGGTGCGGGAGGCATTAGTTACATCAGTCACATGCGCGCCTGTCAGATTCCAGATGACCCAGGTGTCCATGTTGCCAAACATCAATTCCCCTTTTTCGGCTTTGGCGCGCGCGCCTTCCACGTTATCCAAAATCCATTTTATTTTGGGTCCCGAAAAATAGGTGGCCAGCGGCAAACCCGTCTTTGAGCGCAGCCTGTCCTGACCGCCGTTTTTGGCGAGTTCATTACAGATTGCGTCTGTCCGCGTATCCTGCCAGACGATGGCATTGTAAATTGGCTGGCCTGTTTCCCTATCCCAAACGAGGGTTGTTTCACGTTGATTCGTCACACCGATGGAAGCAATATCTGCAACAGAACAATTGGCTTTTGCCAGTGCGCCTTTCATCACATCCTGAGTCCGCGCCCAAATTTCAAGCGCATTATGTTCCACCCAGCCAGGCTTGGGATAGATTTGCTCATGTTCCTTCTGATCAACAGCAATGACATTTCCCCCGTGGTCAAAAATAATACAACGAGTGCTGGTCGTACCCTGGTCAATTGCGGCAACATATTTGGGCATAAAAACCTCCTGAAATAACCTGCATGTTAATTGTAAAACAAAACAGCGATTGGAACCAATCGCTGTTGCAGCCTAACTCTCGGAAATTTCCACAAATTTCACATCGGGATTTTTCTCGGCAAAATATTTCAGGAAGAAGGGAGTGCTAAAGAGCGCGACCCAGCCCTCTCGTGAGTCACGAGCGATGATGACTTCACTGCGATTTGGCAACGCCTCAATCGCCTTGTCCGTTCCTTTGATCCAGCGTATGAGCACATGGGGCAATCTTTCCAATTCGGTAGGAACGTTGTACTCCGCTTTCAAGCGCGCCTGTACCACGTCAAATTGTAATTGACCGACAACCGCCAAAATCGGTTCGCGCTTGAATGCATTGATGTTGTACATCACCTGCACGGCGCCTTCGCTTTCCAACTGCGAAAGTCCTTTTGCGAATTGCTTCTGTTTGTTCAAATCCATATTTCGCAGCAAGGCAAAATGCTCAGGCTGAAAACGCGGGATCGAGGCAAAACGGACGGGCGTCCCTTCACAAAGAGAATCGCCGATTGCAAAATCACCATTGTTGGGAATCCCCAACACATCTCCCGCAAAGGCTTCGTCGATGATCTCGCGCTCATTCGCAAACGGCTTGTATGGACGCAATAACTTCATCATCTTTCCGCTTTGTGCGTGCACAAGATCCATGCCGCGTTCGAAGCGCCCGGAACAAATTCTTAAAAATGCCACACTGTCACGGTGCTTGGGATTCATG
>JACZJB010000210.1 GCA_014860805.1 Anaerolineales bacterium | reverse complement strand
CCTTCGGCGTGCGCGGCGAGGAGTAACTGCATGCCTGCGTTTGCTGCGGATTGTATGGCGATGATATGTTCCGCTTTATTACGGCGTTCGTCGGGATAATTGTCCATCTCGCTCATGTCCACGCATAAAATAATAACGACTGGCGCGCCAGTCATTCTTTCGCGTGATTTGGCTACCCGCTTTGCAATCTCGTCCGCTGCGAGATTATCTTTTTCCAGGTCGCGCTGAAATTCCTTCGCCATGGCCTCGGAGAGATTCGTTTTTGCAGAAAGTTCTGTTAACACGACGAAGCGCCATGGCTGGCGGTTGTGGGCGGAAGGCGCGTATGCGGCAGTTTGGAGGATCTCTCTTAATACAGAATCAGGTACGGGGTCTGTTTTGAAGCGGCGGATCGAACGACGTGTCCGCAGGAAGGTCTGGAGGTTTTCCACGGCTATTTAATGTGCGTCAATTTTTATCGGCTGGATCTTATAGGTTACACGTTGTTCGCCTGGCTTTCTCGAACCGTATTTTTCAGTACCCCTATATTTGAATGAAAGTTTATCAATGTGTTCGTCGGCGCCTTCGATCGTATACTCAATCACCTTGCCCTGAATTTGGATGTAGCGATAAGGGTTGGCGGGATCGGTAATGCAAAGCGCAACTTCAGGCCGGGCACGCATGTTCTTGTCCTTGATGCGTCCCTTGGCTGAGTTTATAAGGATATGTTCGCCATCGGTATTGAACCACACGGGAGTGACTTGTGGTGTGCCGTCTTTCATGGTGGTCGCGAGATAAAGATAGGCCTTCTTTTCATCGGTAAGAAGGTCTTTGTAAGTTTCTGGGATGGTCAGCATATTTAATCCTCTGGTTTTTGGATGTAAAGCATCTTCATGGCTTGGCCGTGGAAGTCGATAATGGTTTCCACCTCTTGGGAGGTGCAGCCCAAAAGAATTTTGATCTCCGCATCGTTCTTCAGTGTATCAAACGTGCATAAGATTCCTGTTAGTGTTTTTAATTCAAGCGAGCCGATCCATACATCGATGCCGCCGCCATCGCTTGCGGATGTGTTTTCGATGTAGCCGTAATCCAGAGGATAGATCATTTCGCGGTAGCATGGATGCGGCTGACCTTTTGGCCTGTCAATGACGATGGAATGAGTTGCTGTCAGTTGAATTATTTCCTCCCAGAAACCACGGTTCAAGATTTTCATCGGAACATGTCCTGTTCCTTTGGGCGGATCAGATCCTTGATGGTGCCTTCCTGCAGTGGATATGGAAATCCGCGAATGTGAACAATGGGTTTGCCTTCGGATGCCTGTCCCATCATGAGCGATGCGGCGGCGGCAAGTTCATCTGCGGCGCCAATGATGGTGATGCGTAAAGTGTAGCCAAAGAGGTCTTTCTCTCCGCGTTTGTCCACAACGCCGGGGACTCCAGATATGCCGATCGCTACGCCAACAGTGCCGTTGCGCCAGGCTCGTCCATGGGAATCGATGATGACGACGCCAATGCTTTTTCCAGTCTTGATTTCGATTTCTTTGCGGATCAAGTCGCAGGAGTGGTCTGGGTTTTCAGGGAGAAGCAAAACCCATTCTTCGGCAAGGTCTCCCGTCCCTGCCACGTTGGAATGATCTATGCCTGCATTGGCGCAGATGAAACCAAGCTTGTGCTCGACAATGATCGTGCCAATGCGGGTTCGTAAAACCTCATTGCTCTCCCGAAGCATAAGTTCCACAACACGCGGGTCTTTTTCGGTTTGCTCCCCAAGTTCAATGGCGCGAGGGGATGGCGAAACTTCCGCAAGGTTTACTTTGCGGCCCTCGGCTTTGCTGACGATTTTTTGGGCAAATACAAGAATGTCATTGTCTTGCAGTGTCAGTCCCGTATCTTGCAATGACTTAAGAACAATATCCGCCAAGTTGTCATCTCGGCGGATCAGTGGAATATTTTCAAGTGGGGTGAGTACCAGCGACATGAGTTTGCGATGCAATTCCTATCGTGTAATAAAATCTGCAAATTACAGAACGTTATTTGCGCCCGTAATTTTAATGCCAGCGTGTTTTGACCCATATTTTTTGTTGATATTGATCAGGACACTGGTCAATCCTTCAACAACCATGGAGTTCTCGATTGGTCCGGCGTCCCAGCCTTTGAGTCCCGCAGCTTCGACAAGTTTTATGGTTTCGGCGCGGGCGTCCTTGTTTGTGCCTGTCACCAGAACATCGCACTCCACCTCTGAATCATCCAGCAAGTGTTCATATGAAATGTTCTGAAATGCGGCGCACACCTGCACGCCTTCGCCGACTATATTCCTTGCTTCCTGCGCAGCTGATCCAGCTGCTGGCATTTGCACTGTGGATACTTTTGGAGGGACAAGCGGTACGGTCACATCAATAAGAATTTTCCCCTGCAATTCGGATTTGACTGACTCCAGCGTATCACGATGCGCGGAGTAGGGCACGCTCAACACAATGATGTTCGCTTCTTTCGCCGCCCTCAAATTGTCCATCCCGATGATGGATGTCCCTTCCCCCAGCATTTCTCTGATCTCATTTGCGGCAGCGAGGGCTTTTTCCTCTGTGCGGGATCCGATAAAAACATGGTACCCTGCGCGCGCCCAGCGATAGGCGAGTCCCTTGCCTTCCTTGCCTGTTCCGCCAAGCACTGCGATGGATAATAATAGCTGTGAATCTTTCATGGTTTCTCCGTTGTAGAAAAATTATAGGACTTTCGAGACTTCTTCTTCGTACTTTTTCCAAATGCGCGGTGTAATTTCTCGTGCATGCGCAGCAATTTCAGCCTCATCCAGGGTAAGCAGTTTACGATCTTTCATCAATACCTTTCCCGCGGCAATGGTTGTGGTGACCATGCTTTGCTGGAAACCGAAGATAATATGCCAGGGCAGGTTGCCGTCGGTTAAGGGAGTGAAAGGATGGTAGTCCACAAAGATTAAGTCCGCTGCTGCGCCGGGAATGATCTGCCCAATGGGCGTGGCAGGGAAGAACATATTGGCAAGCCCGGCATTGTTATACACCGCCATCTGTGTGACGTCATATCCGCCCATGCGACGAGGGTCTCGGTTTTCGATCTTGTGCAGGAGATAAGCGGTTTTCCATTCATCCCACATTGAATTGGTAAATCCGTCGTTGCCGAGGCAGACCTTAATCCCCAGCCGCATCATGGATTCGATCTGTGCCACACCAACAGCATTGTTCATGTTTGAGCGAGGCTGATGGCTGAGCCAGGTCTCCGTCTCTTTCAATATCTCCATTTCGCGGGCATCAAAATGGACGCCGTGTGCTGTGATGGTCTTTGGTCCGAGAATGTTGTGCTTTAGCAAACGGTCGATCACGCGCATGCTGGACCTGGACAAGCTGTCGTATTCGTCTGATTCGTGCTCGGCTGTGTGGATGTGGAACCCTGTCCCTTCCGGTGCGGCGGCGCGGCAGGCTTGCAGCGTGGCGCCGGAAAGTGTCAGGCTGGCATGAAGCCCAAAGGTGGCTGCCAGGCGCGGGTGAGGGTCTGAGGCGAGACGTTTCAAGAAGCGGATATTTTCGTTGATTCCCGCGTTCGCTTTGTCTGTTCCATCACGGTCTGTTACTTCATAACACAACACACCGCGCAAGCCGCTTTTTTCCACGGCGTCAGCAATGACATCCAGTGATCCGTCGATGAAGTTTGGCGAGGCATGGTGATCGATGAGGGTGGTTGTGCCGTGTTTGATGGCATCCACGAGGCAGACGAGGGCGGAGTACCGAACGGCTTCCGCGTCCAGCGAACGGTCCAATGGCCACCATAATTTTCTCAATATTTCAGGGAAATCTTTTGGCGCGGGGCCGGGGATTGCCATGCCGCGCGCGAACGCGCCGTAAAAATGAGTGTGTGCACAAATGCCGCCGGGCATTACATACTGTCCATTGGCATCAGTGGGTTTTGTTTTTGGATACTTGGCTGTCAACGCTTTGGTGGTGCCGATTTCTTTGATGTGATCGCCTTCGATATAGATGGCATAGTTCGCGAGAACGCGGTTGGGAGATTCCCATGTGATGACATTTGCATTTGTTATTAGCATGATTAACCGAATCCGTATTGACTGGGATGTGGAAGATTGACTCCGGATAAGCCGATCTCCCAAAGGGTGTTGTATGCGGCTTCCCGTAGTTCGGGGTCGTCTTTGTATATTGCGCTGTAGAGTTGGTTGATGACACCTTCGTTGGGTGTGTACTTTAGGAATGGCAGGGCGGCGATACGCACATCTGGGTCATCGCCTTTGAGAGCCGAAAGGAGAATGTCTGTGGCAGGGACACCGGGTGATATCCCCATGCCTTGTTTTCCAGCAAATTCAATCAGCCAGGGAGTGTCGGATGGTGCGCGGAGTTTGCTCGGCGCAAGCGAACCTGCATTCGCTCTGGCATCCAGCACTTCGGTGGCGGCATTGCGGACAACCCATTGTTCATCTTCTACTTGCAGTTTTTTGAGGGTATCCAAAGCCCATGTGTGATGAACACGGCCAAGTCCATAGACAACTGCGCGGCGCAGGAGAATATCGTTGATCGTGGTGCCATCGCGCAGCATGGAATAGCCTTCATTTTCATCATTTGCTAGCGCTTCACCGGCTGCGCGGCGAATATCCTCGTCTCCTGTGAGCAGAGTCTGTGCAACGATTTCGAGAGATTCGTTCGTTCCAATGGCAACCAGTGCCATGCAGGCTGCCCTGCGGACGGAAAGGCTGGGGGCTCCCATCACGTTTTCCAGCGAGTTGATCGCCTTTACATCGCGCATGGCTCCGGAACCAAGTACAGCCAGCTGAACAAGCTCAAATGAAAGAGAGGTGGAGAATTGACGGAATAAAGTAGCGGCGCTTGGGTCATTGCTCGTGACAAAGGCTGCCATCGCCTGTCCGCGCAGGCTGAGCGGGACGCCTTCTGTTTGCATGATGGCAGCCAAGGCGCTAAATAATTTTCCACGCCAGGAAGCGTTTTTCGGCGCATCGCGCAGCCAGCGTGCTGCTGCAAAAAGCGGACGGTGGATGGGGAGGCGTGACACTTCAAGCAACGACTGTATCAGTTTGCTGGCATCTCCATGCGCGGCAAAATATCTCATGGCTAAATATTTGCCAGACCAGTCTGGTTGACTGAGTATTGTATCTTCCACGTTGTAATGCGCCAGGGAGTGTCCAGCTAGATAGCCTGCAAAGACGGGATGTGCGAACCTCATTTTGTTGTGCGGATGTGTGATCAAAAGTCCGCTGGCTGCCATTTTTCCAAGCAGTCCCGAGGTCGGCCGGGCGACAACCTTTTCCACCTTCTTTCCTTTTTGCGGCTTTGTGTCTTCCTTGGCCTCGTCTGTGATTTCCTCGGGCTGAGCTTCAGAGGTTTCGCCTTCCGTGTTTTCTTCAACGACTTCAAATGACTTGACCCAGGCGCGGGCTTTGCGCGGATCAAAGATCGGTTGCGAATTTAACATCACTTGCATGCCAAGTGTTTCCAACGCTGCCAAAGGAGTATTCGCAGGGGCAACGCGGCGGATGTGAGTGGCGATTATTTCAAGAATGTGCGGTCCGAGGCTGTCACCTGCATACGCGCCCCAGGCTTTGAGAGTCAACTCAAGGGGAGTCAGATGCGTATTGTCGGCACCCAGCCAAATGTTGAGCAAGATCGGGTCTACCTGGTCAGGGCTGTTTTGAGACCACACTTCCATTGCTACAGTACGTGACCATAACTCACCCCATTGCTGCATGAATTTCTCGCTTTGCAATTTAGACCAAGTGCAAAGTGTAAGCGGCGCAAAACCGATTGGGATTAAACCATCCAGATATTCCGGCGCGCCAGTGGTCACAATGCGCGTTTGCGGATAGTTCTGGAGAATGATCTTGAAATATTCAGAAATTACCTGTTGACTTTCAGGGGGGATCTCATCGAATCCGTCCACGAGCAGCAGAGCGTGTCCGTTTTTGAATGTGTTTTTGAAAAAGTCCGGCAACTTGCCTACATCGAACAAAGGCGCGTGTTCAGAAGCTGCATCAATTAATGGATTAAGCGCATCTTTTGGATCGGCAATTGGAAGCCGAAGGTCGGCGACATGAACAAGGAATGGAACATGGCTTTTTAGCGTGCCGAGTTTTTCGCTTCGATTCGCAGCCAGAGATGCGAGGTGCGCGAGAGACACGGTCTTCCCGACACCTGGCTGTCCGACAATGACTATGTTGGCATTTCCAGCCAGCGCTTCTGAGAGCGTTAACATCTGCGGCTGGTAGACTGCGGCAATCTCAGGCCAGGCGGGCAGATATGGAAGTGTCTGCGTGATTACATCTTCGAACTTGGGCGGCATGCCGGGCTCTGCATTTTGCAGCGGGGCGATGACCAGGGGTTCTTGAATAATTTCATCCAATGCAAAAAGTTGAGCGGCGAGATGCATTCCCTGAGCCCGCCGTAAAGTGATGCGGCGATGATTTTCTTCAACAGTATTTGTCTTCCTGCTTTCGGCCGCCTCGCGTTGTTCCTTGAGGTTGGCGCGCATTTCGTTCCATAGGGGGCGCGCTCGCGTAAGCAGCAACCAGAAAATGGTGGCGGAGGCAAAACCGAGGAGGAAGGAGAATGGATGGACTTCGATTTGGAACATGAGTATTGGCTAGTTCATAAAGAGGATACGTCCGCAGGAGGGACAATTAACAAGCTGTTTTTGAGAACGTGCGTTTTGCTGGAAGGATGCATTCACGGTCGTGCCGCAGGATGTGCAGGCGTTATCAACGATCTCTGACACCGCAACACCGCGCTTCTGGCGGCGCAAGTTTTCATAAATTTGCAGCAATCCGCTTTCAATGGGGGCAAGGGCCGCTTCTCGTTCCTCTGCGAGTCTTTCGAGTTGTTTTAAAAGCGCGGACTGCTCTTCCAGCAGCTTTCCATGCTCGCTTCCGAGACGCGCCTGTATCTTTTCCAGTTTCGTTTTCGCATCCTGTAATTCCGCATCCGCAGTTTCTGCTTTCATCATCGACTCAAGCTGGCGTTCTTCCAGCGTGACGAGATATTTTTTTAGCGATGCGATTTCCTTTTGCAGATCCTGTAATTCTTTTGGATTTTTTACGTTTCCGCTATACAAACTGGATTCTGCATGCTCGATCTTTATTTTTTGCGCATCCACTTCCGCTTCCGCGATCTTCGTTGCATGGCTTATCCGGTGATTTTCGGTTTGAGAAATTTCCACATTTTGAAGCGCAGATTTTAATTCAATATCGTTTTCAAGAGTTTGGCGAATGGTGTCCAGTTGGGTGCGGGCGCGGTCTATTTGACGGTCAACTTGTTGCAGGCGGAAAAGTCCAAGAGAGGCGCTCATAACTTGAATTATACCCGTCCCTCTCTCAAATTGCATTTTTTTATGGAATCGCAATTTGAGAGAATGACTCCTTTATGCGATTCGCGAAAAAAAAGACCCGTTTTGATTGGAAACGGGTCTGCGGGTTATTGGGTTGCAACGTTGAAGTAATTGTACACGGCTTGTGTCAGGTTTACGAACAGTGGATTCGTATTTTCCCAAATATTCTGCACGGGATGATAGGTGTAAATGGAAAGGACAAAATTACCGCCGGGAGAGTACACAATGCCGACATCGCTTGTGTCATGCATGATGCCATCTCGCGAGAGAACATATCCGTGCTTGTGCGGAACAAGTGTGCCATCTGGGACGCCGCCTTGTATCAGTGAACCAAGCTTGTCCTGAGCCATAAAATTGATCAGAAGCTGGCAGGTTTGTGGGTTGAGTTTGTCCGGAAAAGCAGCAACCAGTGCGCCGCCGCCGCTTTGCGCGCATTGATAGAGGTCAGCAAGCAAGGATCCTATTTCGGCGGGTGTGGTTTGAGAATACGGATCTGGGTCGGAAAAAACGTCTGTTCTTTGATTGCCGGGGGTAAGACGCCCGGGCAAGAGGTTGGGTGCTCCCAAATAGAACATACCTCCCAGAAACGTGCTGTTCAAGCCCAGGGTTTCCATATTTTGGGTGACGATGACCGGGCCGTTGGTTTTGTCGATGCGCTCAAGAATCTGGTCTGTTGCAGAATTATCTGAGCGGCCTAGAACACGCGAGATGATATCTGCCGTGGTTGCGTCCAGGTCGCTGCCGCGATTGATCAGGTAGGATGCGACGATGGGAACCTTGATGGTGCTGGATGCAGTGAATGCAATATCTGGGTCCACCGAGATTTCCTGCTTGTTGTTCATGGCGAAATGGATTTCCTGCCCATTTTGCAGGTCTTTCATGTAAAAGCCGATCAGCCCGTCAAAGTTGGAGACGGTGACGATCTGCTTGAGTAGAATTGCGAGATTCTCAATTGTCGGGCGGGATGCGGTACTGCGTGTATACGAAAGCGCGACAGAGCGGTTGGTTGGCGATCTTAATGCATCCGAAATAAGTTGAACGGCGCGGTCAAGGTCAAGAGTCTGTCCGGGTGCGCCGGGCAGGAAGGAGGTCCCGCCTGGAATCGGTTGTGCAGGAG
>JACZJB010000209.1 GCA_014860805.1 Anaerolineales bacterium | reverse complement strand
CCCCCACCCTCGCCGTCACAGCCAACTATCAAAACCGCCCCGCCAACCGCGTCACGTTGACGCAACTCGTCATCAACGATGCACGCGAGATCTGGTTTTTAGTCGCGGGAAAGAACAAAGCCGAGACGTTGTTGAATGTTCTGGACGGCGCGTACAAACCCAAGCTGTATCCCGCCCAGCGCATCAAACCCACGGATGGAAATCTGGTCTGGATGATCGACGAAGAAGCGGCGAGTCTTTTGTAATAATCAATTTCGTCCTGAGCAAAGCCGCATGCACTTGTTCTCCCTGGCACCGCCCGCCAGGGCAGGTGTGCGCGGCGCAGTCGAAGGACTTTATTCACATCAAAGGAGCTTTACATAATGGAATTAGTATTGATCGGTTTAGGAAAAATGGGATTGAACATGGCAACCCGCCTCGTGCGCGGCGGCCATAAAGTAGTTGGATATGCGCGCACAAAGGAAAGCGTAGAAGCTGCTGTCCAGAACGGCGCGGAAGGCGCATACTCTTTGGAAGAAGCGGTCGGCAAGCTGACCTCATCTCCAAAAATTGTCTGGGTGATGGTTCCTTCTGGAAAGACCACCACAGAGACAATTGAAAAAGTTGCGGCACTACTAAACAAAGGTGACATCATCATTGACGGCGGCAACTCGAATTACAAAGATACCATCGCCCACGCAGCCATGCTGGAAGCCAAAGGCATAGACTTTGTAGACTGCGGTACCAGCGGCGGCATTTGGGGACTCACCGAAGGCTACAGCTTGATGATCGGCGGAAAGTTGGAAGTCACTGAAAAACTGCGTCCCATCTTTGAGACTCTTGCCCCAGGCAAAGACCTCGGCTGGGGACGAGTCGGTCCGCACGGCGCAGGTCACTATGTAAAGATGGTTCATAACGGAATCGAATACGGCATGATGCAAGCCTTTGCTGAAGGCTTTGGCATTTTGAAAGCCAAGGAAGAATTCGGCATGGACCTGGCGCAGATCTCGCACATCTGGCAATACGGCAGCGTGGTCCGTTCGTGGCTGCTGGACCTGGCCGCCAACGCGCTCGATGAAGACACCGAACTGAAAGACATCAAGCCCTGGGTTGCGGACTCTGGCGAAGGCCGCTGGACCGTCTTCGAATCCATCGACCTGGATGTCCCCGCGCCGATCATCACCCTTGCACTGCAAATGCGCTTTGCCAGCCGCGACGAGGAAAATTATCCCGCCCGCATGTTGGCGGCCCTGCGCAATCAATTCGGCGGCCACGCCATAAAGAAAGCGGAATAAACAAGACAATAGACGATGAACAGTAGGCCGTGGAAAAACACTCCATGGCTACTGTCCATCGTCCATGGTCATTTATCTATGAATAATTTACCCAATAATGGTTTATTAACAACGATCATCATCTTCGGCGCGTCTGGCGATTTGACTCAACGCAAGTTGATCCCGTCCCTGTTTAACTTGTTCCGAAAACGCCGCACTCCCAGACACTTCCAGATCGTCGGCTTCGGCGGCACCGCTTTTACCGATGAGCAGTTCCGCGAGCATTTACTCAAAGGACTGAAAGACCACGCAGGTTACGAATTTACCGAGGAAGAGTGGAACATCTTCGCTCCCAACCTGCATTATCTTTGTGGAAAATATACCGAAGCGAACGATTTCAAAAAACTGGCCGAAACACTTACCGATCTGGAAAACGGTGAAGCCAACCGCCTATTTTACATGGCGCTCCCGCCGACCCTCTTCCCTGCCATTATTGAAAATCTCGGTGCTTCCGGTCAATTGCACGAAAACGGAGCCTGGCGGCGGGTGGTGCTTGAAAAACCGTTTGGCACAGACCTCGCCTCTGCTGTTACGCTGAACAAACAAGTCCACAAGGCGCTGAACGAAAACCAGATCTACCGCATCGATCATTATCTTGGCAAGGAAACCGTTCAAAATATTTTATTCACACGGTTTGCCAATACCATCTTTGAGCCGATCTGGAACCGCACCTACATTGACCACGTCCAGATCACTGTGGCAGAGAAAGTTGGTCTCGAACACCGCGCGGGATTTTATGACAGCGTCGGCGTGCTGCGCGACATGTTCCAGAATCATCTGTTGCAACTGCTCACTCTCGTAGCCATGGAACCGCCCGCGTCTTTCAGCGCAAGTCACTTGCGGAACGAAAAAGTAAAAGTTCTCAGCGCCGTGCAGCCCATGACTCCCGAACAGGTGTCGGCGAATACGGTGCGCGGTCAATACAAAGGTTATCGCAGCGAAGATCAAGTCAACCCGAATTCCACCACGCCCACGTACGCCGCTCTCCGTCTCTATATCAACAACTGGCGCTGGAAGGGCGTGCCGTTCTATTTGCGTTCAGGCAAGAATCTTGCTGAAAAACAATCGCAGATCATTATTCAATTCAAGGAACCCCCGCTCGCCATGTTCCCCATGCAAACCATGAAACCGAACATGCTGGTGCTCTATCTACAACCCGATGAAGGATTGCATGTCCGCTTTGAGGCAAAGGCGCCAGACACAGTCAACGAAACGCGCTCGGTGGATATGGAATTTCATTATTCCGACTCTTTCGGCAAAACCGCAATTCCCGAAGCCTACGAAAGACTCTTGCTTGACGCCATACAAGGCGATGCTTCGCTCTTTACCCGCGCCGACGAAGTGGAAACCGCCTGGTCTCTGATCGACCCAATTCTCCAGACATGGGAAACGCATCAGACTCCGCCGTTGGCTGTTTATAGACCAGGGAGCTGGGGACCCACTGAAGCCTACGATCTGCTTGCGCGCGACGGACGCCGCTGGCTCAACGAAGAAGCCAGCTTGATGCTGGAAAAATAAATTAGCCATCTGGCTAGTTAAACCATCCGAAAGAAGGGGGACAAAAACAGTGCTTGACCCAATAATAGGAGCGTGGCTTACGGGTCAATGCTCCTATTATTTTTTGCAACCAAATTTCGTTTTTTCCGTAAGTCAACCAGAAAACAATTACTCAAAAAGGAAAATCAAGATGAAGCAGCTAAAACTCCTAGCAACGGTCTTTTTCGCATTTAGCATCGCCGCCTGTGGAACAGCACCCACCGCCACAGTGGAGGCAACGCCCATCCCCACCGTCATTGCAGATGACACCATCATAGCTGAAGGGAGGGTTGAGCCTATCCACTATGCCGAGATCACCTTCAATACCAACGGAGCCGTCAGCAAGGTGCTGGTGAAGGAAGGACAGTCGGTGAAAAAAGGGGATCTGCTCATAAGCCTGGGCGACGAATCAGACACAAATTACGCTGCCGCACAAGTTGAATTGGCCAGCGCGCAGCAGGCGTGGGACACCCTGATAAATTCGCGAGGAACTGATTTCGCCCAAGCCGTCATTGACCTGAAAGACGCGCAGGAAGCCAGAGAGCGGGCGTATCAATATCTTGTCTATTTGCAGAATGATAAGAGAATCCCTCAAACAGAATCGCGCAGAGTTTTGACCAATACGCCTTTTGGCTATAACTACGAAATAAAAACCAAAAGCTTTACAGGTCCCGCCCCACAGGATTGGATCGTGGAGGCGAAAAATGACCTGGCGTTGAAAGAAGCTCTGTTGGAAAAAGCGCAGCTGGCTTACGACCGCCTAAAGGACGGTCCAGATGCAGATCAATTGCCCTTGCTCGAAGCGCGACTCATGGCGGCAAAAGCGGGGGTTGCGGCGTTCTCGATCACCGCTCCGTTTGACGGCATTGTTGCCGACTTGAACGCAAAAACGGGAGAATCGATCACTGCCGGAGAAGTTGCAGTAACAATCGCCGACACTTCCAGTTGGATGGTGTTGACCACAGACCTGACTGAGATTGATGTAGTCAACATCACAGAGGGACAACCCGTCACCGTCAAACTGGATGCCCTGCCCGGCGTGGAACTGAAAGGCAAAGTGCTTTCGATTGGTCAAAATTACACCGTCAACCAGGGTGATGTGGTGTACGAAGTCACCATCCTGCTGACAGACAAAGATGCCGCCATGCGCTGGGGCATGACCGCCGTGGTGACCTTCGAATAAAAAGCAAGCCACGGAAATATAAAAGCGCTGAGAATCTATTTACCAACCCTTTGAGACTCAGCGCCTCCACCGCAAAAGAAAGAGATCATCATGGCTATATCATTTTTCAAACCAAAGACGGATGACGAGCAAGTTGAAGACCGTCCCATCATCGATCTGCGCGAGGTTAACAAATATTACAAGACCGCCGTCGGCGATTATCATGCGCTGGAGGGTGTGGATTTGCAGATCAACGCGGGCGAGTTCGTCAGCATCATCGGCAAATCGGGCAGCGGCAAAACGACTCTTCTAAACATGATCACAGGCATCGACCGCCCGACTACTGGCGAAGTGTGGGTCAACGGGACGGGTGTGCACAAACTGAACGAAAACCAAATGGCACGCTGGCGTGGAAAGAACCTTGGCATCGTCTTTCAATTCTTTCAACTATTGCCGATGATCTCTGTCATCGAAAACATCATGCTGCCGATGGACTTTTGCCGCACGTATCCGATCAACGAACGCCGCCAGCGAGCTCTGGACCTGCTTGAACTGGTTGAGCTGGCTGACCATGCTCATAAACTGCCCACTGCTTTGTCAGGCGGGCAGCAGCAGCGCGTCGCCATTGCCCGTGCACTCGCGAACGATCCGCCTGTCATTATCGCGGATGAGCCGACCGGCAACCTTGACTCAAAAACAGCCGAGTCAGTCTTTGCCCTGTTCAATGATCTTGTGGCAAAAGGCAAAACCATCATCATCGTCACGCACGACAGCGGCCTGGCAAAACGCACACATCGCACTGCGCTCATCGCGGACGGCGAAATCGTCAACGAATATGTAGCCAAGGTCATGCCGACATTAACGGCAAGTCAATTATTACAAGCTACAAAAACGGCGAAGACACACACCTACGAAGCAGGCACCATGATCCTTGCCGAAGGCACGAACGCGGATACGTTTTACATCGTCTCCAAGGGAACGGTGGAAGTGATTCTGCCGCGCCCCAATCAATCGGACGTGATCGCGCTTCAACTCGGACCTGGAAAATGCTTCGGCGAAATGGAATTTTTTCACGAGAAAAAACATCGCGCATCCATCCGCGCCTCAGAGGCGGGACCGGTTGAGGTGCTTGCCATCGGGTATGACCAATTATCAGAATTACTGAAGCAGTCTGAAGCGACACAGGAAGCGCTGCGTCAGATGGCAAACAAACACAGCGGCGAGAATTTATCGTGGAGGGGAGTATCCTCATGATCAGCAGCCGGTGGAAAAAAGTCTGGGCTGATTTTTGGAGCAACCGCGGACGAACTTTCCTGACCATCATTACCATTGCTGTCGGCGCGTTTGCAGTTGGATTCAACAGCAACCTCGGCCTGTATATGAATGAAAGCATGGACAGCGATTATCTTTCCGCGAATCCATCGGAAGCGGAAGTGTACGCCTATCCAATGAACGATGATATGGTGAAGATGGCGCGTGAAGTGCCCGGCGTGGATACAGCGGAAGGTTTTTCATCCGTTGGCGCGCGCATCCTGCGCCCCGACGGAATCTATGTGGATATTAACTTCACGGCCGTTGAAGACCCAAGTCAGTTAACATTGAACACACTGAAACCGTCGCTTGGCGAGACGGTCATCCCAACCTATGGTGAAAAGCAGACCATCCTGGACTCCAGCGCAATGTCCCTTGGATACAAACCAGGCGATAAGATAGTTCTGGAGTTGGCAAACGGAAAAAAGCGCGAAATTACCTTTAATGGATATATACATGCCGTGACCGGCTTTCCTTACAATCTGGCGAACACCGTCAATGCGTATGTGACGCCAAAAACTCTGGAATGGCTTGGCGGCAACACTGACAATTACGAGCAGTTGTCGATCAGCGTCACTGAAAAGCAAACGGATGCCGAGCACGTAACCGCTGTGGCGCAAGCTGTGGCTGACCGTATGGAACGCGCAGGCGCGACAGTATATTTTGTAAGCGTATACCAGCCCGGACATCATTTTGCGTACAGCATTACACAAGGCGTGTTCTTTGTGCTTGCCATTCTGGGCTATCTTACCGTGTTGTTGAGCGGCTTTCTGATCGTCAACACCATCACCGCCTTGATGACCCAACACACAAGACAGATCGGCATCATGAAAGCCACTGGCGGAAGCACTCTGCAAATCTTCGGTATGTATCTGGTGTTGATTCTTGCCTTTGGGATCGGTTCTCTGTTAATTGCCGTCCCGCTGGCAAACATGGCGGCATCCACCATTGGCGGCGGCATGGCGCAATGGTTGAATTTTCACGTCAGCCCATATAAGGGATACACATCGACGCTTGTCCAGCAGGTCCTTGTTGCTGTGGTCGTTCCCATAATAGCGGCGATATTTCCAATTTATAACAGCGTGAAAGTCACCGTCCGTGAGGCGTTGAGCGATTATGGTCTCGGCGGCAACGCCAAACCAAAAGACGATTCGGTCAGTAAAAGCTCCGTGCTGATTCCCCGTCCCATTCGCATCTCATTGCGGAATACTTTCAGGCGCAAAGCAAGGTTAAGCATTACCCTGTTCACTTTGGTGCTTGGCGGCGCCGTCTTCATCGGCGTGTACAACCTGTGGGCATCTTTTGATAAAGTAATGGTGGATATCCAGGGTTATTTCCTTGCAGACATCAACATCGCCTTTGACCGCGGCTACCGCTATGACAAGGTCGCCAATATCGCCATGAGCATCCCAGGCGTGGAAGGCGCCGAAGGCTGGCTTGAATATAC
>JACZJB010000208.1 GCA_014860805.1 Anaerolineales bacterium | reverse complement strand
TCAGAACTCACTAATTCATTGTTACCTGGATCTGTGACAGAACTTCAGCAGGCGCAGGCAAAAACAATCATAAACACAACCGTGGCAATCAGTGCAACCATGCTGGCACTCGTAGCCTACTGGCTGATCACAGGCACATTTGAAGACATTGAAACAATATTTATCGTGCTTGGGCTGCTAGTGGTTTTTGCAGGGATCATTGCCCTCGTCAAATACGGGTATATAAGATCAGGAGCTTGGATACTCACAGGCTTGATAATCTTTTTAAATCTTGCGGATATGACCTGGTATGGGATAAGCACAGTTGCATCCGCAGGGTATGTGATTCCAATCCTCATAGCAGCATTCAGCATCAGTCCCAAAGCAGGAACGAGCGTCAGTATTCTTGGCTGCATTTCGGTATTTGCCATCGCGTATCTTGCATACATCGGACAATTACAAACCGAAATTCCCTATCAAGAATCCACTCTCTCATTTGATGCACCAACGCTATCGTTGATTTATCTACTCACCGGCGTTCTGGCAGGCAATTGGATACGATCTACACAGAAAGTTTTTCAAAAAGCGTAACAAAACAAGCCGAGTCCCAAATGAGACTCGGTTTTCAATTCCCCTCGTGCTACAATAATTTTATGAACGCACTTGACCTTCGCCCTTCTCCAATTGTCGGGACATGGTATGAAAGCATGCCCAAATCCCTCGCCGCACACGTGGACGAGTACCTTGCAGCTGCAAAACTGCCTGAGATCAGCGGACAGGTCATCGGTGTAATCGCGCCGCACGCGGGACATAAATATTCGGGGGCAGTCGCAGCCCACGCTTTCGCAGCCCTGCGCGGACTTTCTCCCGACCTTGTCGTCATCCTCTCCCCGTTCCATAGTTTTGCACCATACCAACTCATCACCACCAGCCATCAAGCCTACGCTACTCCACTTGGCAACATCGAAGTGGATAAACAAGTGATGGAAGAATTGCAAAAGAATCTCGACATCCCCATCTCGCCCATTCCAAACGATAAGGAACACTCGCTCGAGATCGAACTTCCATTTCTACAACGCGTATTCAAAAACGGATTCAAATTGCTGCCCATCATGCTCCGCGCGCAGGAAGAGGATGTCGCAAAAAAACTTGGGAAAGCCCTGGCGCGCACGCTCAAAAAGAAAAATTTCATCATCGTCGCATCCACAGACCTCTCGCATTTTTACGACCAGCAAACCGCGCACATCTTCGACCACGAAATGCTCAGGTGCTTCGAATCCTTCAACCCCTTTTCTATCTTTGAAGCGGAACATACCGGCAAAGGTTTTGCCTGCGGGCATGCCGCTGTGGCTGCTGCATTGTGGGCCGCTGAAAAACTCGGCGCAGATAAAGTGCAGGTCCTCAACTACGCCACCTCGGGTGACATCACAAAGGATTACTCATCCGTCGTTGGGTATGGCGCGGCGGCCATCCTGAAAACGTTATAATCAACTCATGTTCGCCCGCCTCGCCGTCAACATCCCCGCCATCTCTGGCATCTTCGATTACGCCATCCCCCCCGAACTCGCCTTGCAAATCAAGGCGGGTTGTCTTGTCGTGGTCCCATTTGGGAATCAGACGGTGCAGGGCATCGTCATCGAATTGACGGAATCCTCCTCCATACAGAATCCAAAATCGATCATTGACCTGCTCGACCCTGCCCCCGTTCTGACTCCGCCGCAAATTGCCCTTGCCATTCGAATGGCAGAGACTACGCTGAATCCGCTTGCGTCCATGGTGAGCTTGATGATTCCCACGGGCTTAAGTCAGCAGGCAGATATAAGTTATGAGTTACGAGATACGAGTTTTCAGGAAACAAACTCCAAAGTAGCAAGTCGTATTATTGATTTACTAAAAGAACGCGGCATATTACGTGGCAGACAAATCGATTCGCATTTTGCCAAAGTAGACTGGCGCAAGACGGCGAACATGCTCGTCAAAAAAGGCGTGCTTTCTGCAAAGAACGTGCTACCCGCTCCCAGAGTAAGGCCAAAGTACATTCGCGTTGCTCAACTGTCCGTTAAGCCTGAAGCGGCAGAAGCGGAGATGGAGTCCCTTGGCTCCACGAAGCAGACTCTGGCGCGTCGTCAAGCCGCCCTGCGATTCCTCATTCATCAACCTGATGCAATCAACCTTTCATGGATCTATGCTGAAACAGGCTGTAACATCGCCGACCTGCAGGAACTGGAAGAGCGTGGATTGATCCGCTTATTTGAAAATGAAATTTTCCGCGACCCGTTGGGAAAAATCGAGAAACAAACAACAAGCGATGAACTGACATTAACTTCCGAACAAACTTCCGCTTTGCAACAGATAACATCAGCTTTCAGTTTTCAGCCTTCAGCTTTTCTTCTTTACGGTGTGACAGGCTCGGGCAAAACGGAAATTTATCTGCGTGCCGCAGAAGAAGTTATTCAAAAAGGAAAACAAGTCATCGTCCTTGTCCCTGAGATTGCGCTCACCCCGCAGTTGGTGCGCCGCTTTTTATCTCGCTTTCCCGGGCAGGTGGGACTCGTACATTCGAAATTATCCGAAGGTGAACGATACGATACGTGGCGGCGCGCGCGTGACGGAAGACTGAATGTCATTATCGGCGCGCGTTCGGCCCTGTTCTCGCCGCTGCCAAACATTGGACTCATCGTTGTGGATGAATGCCATGACAGCTCGTATTACCAGGCCGAGCCGCCCTATTACAATGCCATGACCTCCGCGCAGGATTATGCGCGCTTATGCGGTGCAGTGTGTGTAATGGGGTCTGCCACACCGACCATCGAGCAAAGATTTCAAGCGGAACACAGTGACATGCAAATGCTAGGCCTACCCAACCGCGTCACGGACTCTGCCCTCCCGCCTGTGCAAGTCGTGGACATGCGCGAGGAATTGAAGAACGGCAATCGCGGGATATTCTCGCGCAGTTTAACTGAGTCACTCGCTGAGACGATCTCTCGCGGTGAGCAAACCATCATCTTCCTCAACCGCCGCGGGACAGCCACCTACATCTTCTGCCGCGACTGCGGGCATGTGCTGAAATGTCCCAATTGCGAAACGCCGCTTACACTTCACATTGAGAATAAAGAACAATTGCTTTGTCATCATTGCGGCTACACGCGAAAACGACCAGGCAAATGTCCGCAATGCAGCAGCGAACAGATCCGTGAATATGGGCTGGGCAGTGAAAAAGTGGAAGCAGATATCAAAGCCATGTTCCCACAGGCACGGACACTGCGCTGGGATTGGGATACGACCCGCAGCAAAGACGCGCACGAGATCATCCTTACCCATTTTGCCAATCATCAGGCGGATGTATTGATCGGTACGCAAATGCTCGCAAAGGGACTCGACCTGCCAATGGTCACTTTGGTTGGCATCGTCCTCGCAGATGTTGGCTTGAACCTGCCGGACCCGTTCGCCAGCGAGAAAGTCTTCCAAACGCTCACGCAGGTTGCAGGCCGCGCAGGACGCTCCGCACGCGGAGGCAAGGTCATTTTACAGACTTTCATGCCCGAACATTACGCCATTCAATTCGCGGCGCAGCATGATGTGAACGGATTTTATGAACGCGAGTTGGAGTATCGCAAGCAGTTGGGCTATCCGCCGTATGCAAGGCTGGCACGCCTCGAATACCGCCACAAGGACAATGTCAAAGCGGAGGATGAAGCCAATAAACTAGCGGGCAGATTGAAGATTAAGATCGAAGCGGAGAAGCGCCATCAAACGGAATTGATCGGACCCGTCCCTTCTTTTTTTGCAAAAGACAATAGCGAATATCGCTGGCAGATCGTCGTGCGCGGACCAGACCCTGTTTCATTATTGAGAGATATAAAACCAAGCGATTGGAAAATTGAAATTGACCCGATTAGTTTGTTATAAAAATAAAAAGAGGCAGCGACTCACATCGCTGCCTCTTTCTTCTTTCATCTATCTTCGTTAACTCACCAATCCAACCACAAAATTCAACAAACGCCAGTATAAATTATACGCAGGGTCAGGCCATTTGCTGGTGGGCAGCACGGGCGGGAAGGATGTGGACGCGTTCGGTTCATCGAAGCGGTTGTTCACACCAGAACCGTCCCAAATAATGTCAAAGCCAGCGCCAAGCATATTCTTCACGAACGAGTCAGGGTCATAACCGTTATTCTCGTACATATTGTCGTGGGCATAATTGTGTTCGGGGTTGGGTCCCACGTCAATTTCTTCTTCGGAAAAGCCAATGGTTAAATTGAAGACAGCCAGCCCGCCCGTTTTGTTTCCGCGGATGGTATTGTTATACACTTCCACATGGTCCGCGGCAAGGATCAACATGCCCGTGCCCGGCGGAATGAGCGAAACGGCCGTGCCAGGTTTTCCAAAGTTTTCGCCGTTGTTATTCTCACTGATATTGTCATGCACTTTTGTGTACATCGAAACTTTGGATGGCAATTGCGGCAATAGATCAATGAAAATGCCGATGGTGTTGTCGTGTGCAACGTTGTTGTACACTTCGCCATTGACAGTGTTTTCCAACTCAATACCGATCACATTCCCATAGGTCAACGTATCACGAATGACCACGTTCTCAGATTTGCCTGCATAGATCGCGGCATCATTCATCAGCGTGCCCTCGATGCGTTCGATCAACACATCGGTACAGCGCACCGGATACACGCCATATACACCTGTGTTTTCAATGTACATGTCGTGCAGGTATACATTCTTCGCGCCTTCCACAAGCACGCCGTTGCTCGTGAAATTCTTAACCGCAAAGAACGCCATCTCAAAATCGTTGCCCGATGCGATCACGCCATCCGCGCCAGTGCCCTGTCCTTCGATCACAGGCCACTCGCCTTTATCGTTCGGCACGCCCATAAACTTGATGTTGCTCACATCAATAATGACATGCTCGTAATAAATTCCGTACGGCACTTCGACGGTATCGCCCGGCAACGCCTGATCCACAACGGATTGAATGGTCTGGCCTTTTTCCACTCTCAATGTTTGCGCCTCACGCGGCGCCGAAACTGATTCCGTTCCCCCGGCATTCATCTCGCTGACAATCTGCCGCGCAAGGACAGGTTCCAGTTTCTGCACCACAGCCAGGCCCGAAGGCACAGACTCTGGGATTTCAGGCAGGCGGCTTTCATCGGTCAATGCATACAGGAACGCCACGAGGTCGGCCTTTTCCTGGTCGGTTAAATCAAAGCCAATCACATGAATATCGACATTCTCTACGCCAGCATCGCGCCCGCCGCCCTTGGCATAAAAGTCCACAACTTCTTCGAGAGTATTGAAGATACCGTTGTGCATGTACGGGGCGGTCAACGCAATATTACGCAGAGTGGGCGCCTTGAAAGCGCCATCCAAACTTGTACTTTCCACTTCCATGCGACCTGCATCATGTGGTTGACCTGGCAAATCAGGCACACCGGTCACAGAGAATGAATCATCCGAGAAGGTTGGCGCAGAATGACATTCAAAGCAGCGTGTCCCTGCCGAACGGAAGACGGCCAATCCACGGCGCTGGGCGGGCGTGAGCGCATTCACATCGCCGGCAGCATATTTATCAAATGGGGAATTATTGCTTACAAGGGTTCGTTCAAACGCAGCGATGGCGTTCTGCACATTTTCGTATGTGACCGAGTCGCCGCTGCCAAACGTTTTTTCGAACAATGAAACATATTCAGGAATGGCTTCCAATTCGGCTTCGATTTCAGCAGGTGTACCAGCCATTTCGTTTTCATCTGTGAGCGGAGTATGAGTCTGCTGTTCGAGCGTCGACGCACGACCATCCCAAAAGAAATTGGTGTTGTAAGCCACATTCCACAAGCTCATGGCATTACGCGGAAGTACGGTTCCATTTGCGCCGATGGCTTGGGCATTGCCATCGGTGAAGCCAAAATCGGGGTGATGGCATGAGGCGCAGGACATGTCATTGTTCTGAGACAGGACCGGGTCGAAGAAAAGGAGGCGCCCCAGTTCCACTTTATCCGCAGTGGACGGGTTGGCATCCGTTTCATTGGTGGCGGGAAAATCACGTTGGAGTCCGCTGTAGGCAGGTTCCACGCTGCTGGAGCCTGCTCCCCATTTCTCCTCGGGCAGCACTTCATCATGCGGGAGCGGCGCAAAAGCGGCATACAAAACGCCGACAAGCAATACAATACCCAAACCTGCGAAAATACGTTTCATCCAAATTTTCATACATTCTCCTCCGAGTTGGTTAATAAGATGTTATTTCAAACTCAATAAAAATGCCATCAGCGCGTTCATATCTTCGTTGGTAAGTTCTTTCGCCAGATTGGTGATCATGATATTGTTGAAACCTTCCACCACATAATCACCGGGCCGTAGAACGGACAGCTGCAAATATTCCTCGGCGGTTTGTCCCTTCACACGAGTCTCAGCGCGAGTGGCAACCCCTGCAAGAGACGGCCCAATGATGATCGTATCCGGTACGAGGGCATGACAAGTGGCACAGCGCGCATTAAAAACCTGCTGTCCCTGCAAGACCAGCGGATCCGGGG
>JACZJB010000207.1 GCA_014860805.1 Anaerolineales bacterium | reverse complement strand
CCGATGAATTTTAAGGTCAAATGCATATTTTGTGTGGGAATCCAGCGCACCAAATCGTCCCCCAGGGGTTGGCGCAGGCGAGCAATTTGTTTTTCGAGCGCATCTTGAATTTGTTGGGGAAGCTCGATGGCAATAAAGGTGCGCAGTAAATTCATGTGTTGTGATTGTTTAATACTTTTTCTACAGCTTCTTTAAGATCGAGAAAGCCAACAGGTTTGGTGAGATACATGGACGCCCCGGCTTCGAGACCCATTTTTATATCGCCGGGCATGCTTTTGGCAGACACTACAATGACGGGGATGTTTGCAAGGTCTGGTTCGCGGCGCATATAGCGCAGGACTTCCAACCCGGAAATGTCGGGCATCATGATGTCCAGAAGAATCACGTCCGGCTTTTCCTGCGAGATCATTGGAATGGCTGGAGCGCTGGAGAACATTTTGATAACGCGGAATCCGTTGAGGCGCATCATTTCTGAAAATAATTCGGCGGCATCGGGTTCATCTTCAATAATCATTACGGTTTTTTGTGTTGAAGCCATTCAATTTGTCCTCTGACTAAAAATAGCATAAAGCAGATGAAATGACAAGGGGGTATGGATTTGGTTATGATTTCGTAAGAATTCCAGTGTTGTTACAGTCTATTGTGCATAACCAGTAATGGAGGCAGAATGTCTGAGTTGGATGCGTTTCGCGCAGAGAAAGATGAATTTTTTGGCAGTCACCCGCAGAGCCCGTTGACTCGCGAGCAGCGGAAGGATTTTCATGGGCTGCAGTATTTTCCCGAAAACGATGCACTGCGTTTGGAAGTAAAGGTGGAGGAGTTCGTGGACAAGCAAACATTCGAAATGCAAACTTCCACAGGGGATGTTCAGGTGTACGAGAAGTTTGGGAAATTCCGTTTTTTGGTGGATGGGAATGAGGCGGAGTTGACGATCTATCGAAGCCAGCATGGGTTCTTCCTGCCTTTTGTCGATGCATTGGCTGGCAAAGAAACCTATCCAGCAGGCAGGTATCTCGACCCCGAGCCTTTGCCGGGCGGATATTTTATTGTAGATTTCAATGTCGCTTATAACCCGTATTGTGCTTATAACGAGATGTGGTCATGTCCAATTACACCGGCTGAGAATCGGTTAAAGGTCGCGATTAGCGCGGGGGAAAAACTATTCCATGCCTAAAATAAAAAATGACGGGTGTTTTACCCGTCTTTTTTTATTCCTTTTTTGTGTGTTCGAGCACCGTCAGAAGCGCTTCGTATTCTTCGCAGCATTCAGGGCACATATCCAGATGTTCGTGGATAAGCGGGGCAAGTTTTTCCGAATCCTTGCTCTGGACTTCGTTTTCCACGAATTCATCAAGACGGGCATACATTTCGCTGCAGGATAGTTCCTCTTCGCGGGCATTTTCAAGGACGCGCAGGAACTTAAGGACAACCTCATCCTGAAGTTCCAATGCTTCCCGTTGCGGATTAAATGTATTTTGAATACGTTGAATGAAATTTTTTATGTTCATGCTAAAGTTGTGACGATTAATAAAATATTAATCTTACTTTTGCTCGAAGGCAGTTAGCAGATCCTGCGGAGTGAGTTCTTCGAGGGCAAGGCGTCTTTTTAATCTTAGGCGGGCATCATGGAGCAACTTGTATAGAGCATTGCGGTTGGTTTTCATGCGTTTGGCCGCCTCTTCCATGGGCATGTCTTGCAAGCCTAATAAAACGAGCGCTTCGCGTTGTTTGGCAGTGAGTTCTTCTTCCAGGATGCGGCGGACGCGGACGAGCATGTCAGACCGTTCTGCCGAGGTTTCAGGAGATGCCTGGGGATCAGCCAGCAGGCCGGGGGGAGGGGGAGCGTCTTCGTTCTCTGTCAGTTCGTCGAGAGAGGCGTCGCGCCAGCGTTTGCGGCGCAGTTCGGTGAGCGCGATCCGAATGGCGATCTTGTGTACCCAGGTGGTGAATAGACTGCGGCCTTCGAAGGTATCGATTTGATCCAGAACGCGCAGGAGGGTTTCCTGCGTGACTTCTTCCACGAGGGGTTGAAAGAGGGGATCGTCCGATGAGAGCCAGCGTGAGAGAGCGTAGGGCAGGCCCTTTTGGATGATGTCGCGCAGGTCGTTCAACGCTTCTGTATGATTTATGCCTGAGTCTCGCAGGTCTGCCAGCCAAGCTTCGTTTGTCCTTGTTGTCATTGTGGGTTGATTATAAAAGAGAATTCGGCGGGAAACCGAACTCTTATGAAAATATGAGACTTTTTGATAGGTTGGATTGGAAGCCGGTTAAAAACAAAAACTGCTTTTTGGCAGTTTTTTGTGGTCGCAACAGGACTCGAACCTGTGACCTTTCGGATGTGAACCGAATGTTCTAACCAGCTGAACTATGCGACCAGAAAGCGACCGAGATTATAGTATAGCCTTTCGGCTTTGGCAAGTATTAGGGCGGCGGTAAATAATCCCAAGGGTTGACTTTCATGCCTGCCATCAATTCAAAGTGCAGATGCGGGCCTGAAGAGCGACCCGTAGAACCGACTGCGCCGATCACTTCTCCCTGCCCGACGCTTTGTCCACAACCAACGTTGAATGCGCTCAAGTGCGCATACAGGGATTGGAACCCATTGCCATGATCGATCATGACCATGTTGCCGTAGCCGTAATCGTTCCAGCCCGAGTAAACGACCACGCCTGCATCCGCTGCGTACACGCCTTCTCCTTCGTTGCCGGCCAGGTCAATGCCGAGATGGTTTGTTTTTGTCGAATAATCAAAGCCTGAAAGATAATGTTTGTTGGTGGGATAGACATAATAGCCGTATCCAACCGCGCCGCCGCTGACCGGGTCGCACGCGCCCGCTCCGAGTACGCGAGCTGAAGCGGGGTTTTCACGAGTCACACCGAGCGGCGCACTCCAGCTAACGAATTCCCTTTTTCCGTTGGGAATGATCAGCCAGGTCTCAACAGGGATGTTTGCGTTTTCATAGTCGCCAATCGATTTGGCGTCAATATTATTAGCGGGGTATTCGATAATATCGGCGGCAGTCACACCATAAAACTTAGCCCATGAGCCAAAACTTAGGCCGCCCAGCCATTGCCAATACACTCCATTAACCGGCAGGATATTCAATTCCTGGCCGGGGCGCAGCGAATGGGGATCGTCCAAAAGGATTTCATAATTTCCCCATAAAATTGTCTGTGGTTCCAATCCATATTTTTCAGCAATGCCAAAAACAGTATCCCCATCCTGGACGATGTACTTGGTAATCTCGTTGCGCGGGCGGCTGGGGATGTTCGTGTGGATTTGCGCGGAGCGGGCTATTCCTTCGATGATGGGACTATCCGACGCAGGGGCGGAGACAATTGCTGTGCTTGCGCTCACAGCGGGACCTGAAGCCTGCGCGCTGTTTTCTGCGAGCGGGGAATTTAGCTGACGGAAAAAGACCTGCACGAGCACTATCACAATTCCAATTGCGATGATCGAAAACAGATTTGTACCAATTCGTAAGAGCGGCTCGCCAAGCCCTATATCCACAAGGCTGTTCATCCATCGGCTGAGAAAGCTGCGTTGTTTTAGGGGAGAATCGGTTGATGAGTCTTGACCCTTTTTTTCGCGGCCCTCAACAGGGTTTGGGGCATCTTCATTGAAGTCTTTTTGCATATCCGTCATCATAACATGGGTAAAAAAAACGTATCAAGCTGGGCTGAAAATACTCATCCCGGCTTAAGCCATAATTCGGCTTTTTTGCAGGAAAAACAGACGAACAAAAATGACTCCGACCAAACAAGCAACCCCGCCTGTAACAATGGCGGTTTGCACATTCCAGGTCTGTGCCAACCAGCCTACCACGATGCTTCCGAATGGTGCCACTCCCTGCAATGCCCAAAAGTAGATGCTAAACACCCGTCCCCGCAGATCGTTCGGCACTTCCATTTGAATCATCGTATTCATGGTCACCAGTTGAGTGACTGTTCCCCAGCCGATTAAGACCAGCAGAATCAACGCGAGATTTAAGTTGGTCGTGATGCCCATGATGATGACCGGAAAAATAAAGGCGATTTGACCCCAGAACAACATTTTGCTTTTATTTGCCAGGCTAAGATATGCTACAAGGAAGGCTGCCACCACAGCGCCTATGCCCTGCGCGGTATATAAGCTGCTTGTCCGTGCGGCGATCATCGGTTCTGTGTCCATTATGGTTTTTAAAACGTCTCGGGCAAGGGCAGGGATTTGTTGAAGCAGCGGCATGCCAAAGAATCCAAGCAGCGCCGACATTAAGATGGCAGATAAGACGACTACATTTTGGCGGATGTAAACAAGCCCTTCTTTGAATTGAATTCCCATGCCCTGGAATTTGATCGCTTCTCCCTCGACCTTGAACCTGGTTCGGGCAAAAAAAAGACCGATGATCACGAAGACAAAACTAATCCCATTCGCCAAAAAGACGCTGCCTTCGCTGCCGGTTGCTGAAATCAGCCAGGCTGCACTTAATGGACCGAGTACTCGCCCGAGGTTGAACGCAGTGGTTTGCAAGGCAATGGCGCTGGGCAGCGCGTCGCGTCCTGCCAGCTCAATGAGCATTGCCTGGCGGGCAGTCACTTCCACGGAGACGGCTGAACCGTAGAAAAATGCCAATGTGACAATGTGCCATATCTGGATTTGACCTGTATATGCAAGATACGCCAACTCAAATGCCTGGATCGACATGATGGCTTGGAAAATAATAACCGTCTTGCGTTTATCCCAGCGTTCGACCAACACGCCTGCGGGAAGTGCAAATAACAAGGTGGGTAATGTGTTCGAGAATCCGATGATTCCCAGGTCCAATGGGCGGCCTGAGATGCGATAGGCAAGATAGGGCAGGGCGGTGGCTTGCATCCACGTGCCAATGACAGAGATGAATTGCCCGATCAGGAATAGAACATAATCACGTGAAGAAAGAGCAGGGAAGTGAGTGGTCAGCCAGGTTTTCAGTGGGCGCATTTTCTATGATGCAGGTACAACGCATTCAGGGCGGTCATTGCCCGGTTTGTTTACCAATGTGGAAACGGGATAAGCGGACATTTTGTCAGCTGGGAAAGGCTTGATGAGGTGAAGCAGGTGATCGGGAGTCTGAGGCGCGGCGTCCAGCCATTGAGCATAATCCTTTTGATTCAGAATCACGGGCATGCGGTTGTGCAGCGCTGCCATCAATTCGTTTGGTTCGGTGGTGATGATGGTGCATGTGCGCAGCGTGCCGCCATCGGGCGAGTGCCATTCATCCCACAAGCCTGCAAAGGCGAACGGAGAGCGATCTTTCATGTGGATGAAGTATGGGACTTTTGTTTTTTCGCCGCCTTGCGCTTTCCATTCATAAAATCCGTCGGCGGGGATGAGGCAGCGCTTGTATTTGAAACTTCCGCGAAAGGATGGTTTTTCAGCGATGGTTTCACCGCGTGCATTGATGAGGCGGTTTGCAATGGCGGGATCTTTGGACCAGGAGGGGATCAATCCCCATGAAAAGAAATCAGCTTTGTTCTTTGCATCATTTGGGATGGCGAGAATGGGCTGCGATGGCGCAATATTAAAGCGCGGCGCAAATTGGGATGGAAACGTGAACTCGCCAAACGCTTCCTGTAATTCAGAAGGGTCAACAGTGAGTGTGAAACGTCCGCACATGGATGCTCCTTTTTAGTTTAAAAGATGTGAACTTAATGTAGTTTGAAGTAAAAGGTGGAACCTTTTCCGGGTTGCGATTCAATCCAGATCCTGCCGCCATGTACTTCAATGATGCGCTTAACGATGGTCAGACCTACGCCAGAGCCTTGTGTATTTGTGTCCAATTTGTTGAACAACCCGAAGATGCGGTCACAATATTGCGGATCTATGCCGATGCCATTGTCTTGTACAAAGAAAATTGGGTCATTCTGCGCATCCAAGATCGTGCCGATCTTGATACGTGGATCTGGCTGATCTCCCATGAATTTGATGGCGTTGTCTATCAGGTTTTGCATGGCTTCCACCAGACGCATATGATCGCCCTGGATCTTTTGATCATCATCTGCGAATTCAATAGTGACATGTCCGGCTGCGATCTGCCCTTCGAGAGCTGTTAACGCCTCTTTTACAAGGTCGCCAAAGCGTACTTCGACCGGTTCATTCATGATCCTGCCGATGCGCGATAATTCGAGCAGGTCTTTTAAAAGTTCCTGCATTTTTTGGACAGCATGTTGAATGCGGCTGATATCCTTGTTGAAGCTCTCGAAGTTCCCGCTGCGCGCGTCTTTTTCGAGATAGCTGAGAAACCCTGTAATGGTAACCAGCGGGGATTTTAAGTCGTGTGAAACCGTGTACGTAAATCTCTCCAGTTCGGCGTTCTTTGCTTCCAGCTCGGAGATCAGTTTTTCGCGCTCAAGATCAGCTTTTTTCCTTTCGGTGATCTCGCGGGCGATGCCGGTAGTGCCAATGATTTCTCCGAACGAATTGCGGATGGGGGTCTTAATGGTTTCCACCCAGTATTCCCTGCCCGTGCTGTCAACTTGCGGTTCCTCCAACTGCCTGCGCAGACCGCTTTGCATCACTTCCAAATCGTCCTGACGGTATTTGTCTGCAAAACTTTTTTCCCAGATATCGTGATCCGTTTTGCCGATAATATCTTCTACTTTATGTCCGCTTGTTATTGTGAATTGTTCGTTGACGGCAATGTAATGGCTGTTCACATCCTTGAGCCAGGCCATATCTGGAATGTTGTCGAGAATGGCGTTTTGCCGCAAGAGAGTTTCCTTTAGCATGTCCTCGGCTTCCTTTTGGACGGTCACATCCTGTACTGCACCTACAATCCCGATCAATCGGTTCTTCTTTTTGTCCCATACAGGATGGGCGAAAATACGCTCCCAGCGGATTTCCCCATTCTTTGTAAATGTACGAATCTCGGAATTGACGACATCCTCGTTCCTCATTAATTTTTCCATATCCTGGGCATCTTTTTCTAGATCATCGGGGTGGACGTGTCCAAGCCAGCCGCCTTTGGCTACATATTCTTCATAGGTATACCCGGTCATTTTTTCAAAGGCGCCCGCCACCCAAACTAAAGTTCCATTTCCATTTTCATCCACCGCGCTTTCAAAGGTATAGTCTGAACTCACTCTGGATATTAATCTATATTTTTCCTCGCTGAGGTGAATCCGTTGCAAAGCTTTTTTTACTGTGCGTGAGGAGAGATATTGCAGCGCCGCTCCCATTGGGAAAATGGCAAGGCTGAGAATCCATGCCACAGTGGAAGAGCGCTCACCGGCAGCAAGAAACATTTCCTGGTTTTGCGCGAACAGCATTGCCAAACCTGAAAGCAGGGATAAGACCGTCACAATAAGCGTTGCGCTTCCGCCCAACAGAACTCCTGCGATCACGATCACAAGCGGGTATCCCAAGAGATAGGCTTCATCCAACACCCCGTAACCGATGAAGGCAGAGATGGTAAGGAAAAGCCAAAATGCTGTTACTTGCGCTATGGATGCGAAGCGGACGTATCCACGCCATAATAAAACCAGCAAGCTGATGTTGATGATCTCTCCAATTCCGCCTTGCACCAATGCGAGCAAAGATTCCTGCGGGTCAAAGATAACAAAATATAATACATAAGGAATGGGAACAAGGATCAGCCCGCACAGAATGAGATGCAATAAATATGCCTGATATGAATCCTCTTCGTTTGCAAACTGTGGAGGTGTCAGTATTTTTTTTAAGATGGCGCCCATGAGTATCTACCTTCTCAACTTTCTTGCATCCCCATCTCGCATGGTCACACCGATTGAGTCCAGGTGCTCCAGTAAAGCCTGAATATATTTGCGGGTTGTATCAAGCATGTCACGCACTTCGCCAAGTGTAATCTGTCCTTTTTGCTGAATGGCGGATTTTATTTTTTCCACCATTTCGTCATAATCCTGCTTGCGGAAAATAACATCCTGTGAGACCGCCACCATTTCTCCCGTTTCAACCAGCGCGTTGACGATTTCTTCGCCAACCTCCGCCTGGCATTCTTTGACGCTGGGCGTGGCATACGGAGTCTTTGCGAATTTCCGCATCAGCTCCTGAACTTTGGCTTGCTGACTGGCATCGAGCTTGATCTCGTACCCCGCGCGGGATACAGCTCCCCGCGCATCCGCCAGTATGTTTGATTCCACGAGTTTTTTGACGGCCGCATTGAATATACGCGGCGTGAGTTTGAGTCTGCTTTTCAACTCTTCACGCGGCATGCCGCGCCGCAATGGAAATTGTTTATGGAAGATATCAAGAGTAGTTTCAATGCGTTCGCGCAGGTCATTCCAAAAGCGGAGGGTGACGGCAAGGACATCACTTTTTGGGTCTGCCTTGCCTTCTTCCAAAATGAGAAGTTGACCGTTCTCCAATAGTTCTTTTAGCGCGGTTTCAGCCGTGGAAGTATCCAGCCTGGATTTGGCGATAATTTCCTTCAACGGGGAGGCGTTCAATGCCAGTGCTGCTTCCATCAACACATCGGCAGGAGAACCCTGCGAAAGCGATTCCAAAGATTTAAGCACGCCTTGATCAAAACGCTTGTGTCTGCCTTTGGGCTGATGGTCCACAACTACACCTCCGCCCAATGTTTCGCTGGGCGACGGGCGGCGCAGGATATAGCGGTCACCACGTACTGTGACGAGCGGATTGCGCAGTTCGAGTTGTATCCAGCCTTCTTCGCCTGCTTTCAATTCTTCCGTGCCAAGCAAACGTAAAGTTGCCATTGTCTCGCTTGCGCCAACAAAGAATTTCACTTCATCACCGTGATTGACGGTTGGTTCAACATCGTTAAGCAAATGGAAGCGCGCATCGATTCTGCGGGTAGGTTGATATTGGTTTGGGTGAGTGACCACTTCGCCGCGCCGAATTAGATCAGTGTCCACGCCTGAGATATTGACCGCTGTGCGTGAGCCGGAAACGGCTTTGTCTTCTTTTTTCTTATGGGTTTGAAGCCCGCGAATCCTGCCTTTCAACCCGCTTGGCAGAATTTCCACTTCATCGCCAATGGAGAGATGCCCGTCATTAAGCGTGCCTGTGACTACGGTGCCAAATCCGCTGATGCTGAAGACCCGGTCGATGGGCAGGCGCGGACGATGTAGGTCAAGCCGTGCAGGTTTCTCCTGTAATATTTTTTCCAGGGAGGAAATTAGTTCGTCGAGCCCCGTTTTATTTCTGGCAGAGACTCTGATTATTGGTGCATTTTTGAAAACGGTATGGCTCACAGCGGAACGAATGTCTGCTTCGAGCAGGTCAAGCCACCCTGAGTCTGAAGCGAGGTCTGTTTTTGTCATGACGATCAATCCAGCGGGAATCTGCAATAGATCCAAAATTGCGAGATGTTCCTTCGTCTGCGGCATGACGCCTTCATCGGCGGCGATGACCAGCAGCGCCGCATCGATTCCGCTGATGCCTGAGAGCATGTTCTCGATGAAGTCACGGTGCCCGGGCACATCCACAATGCCGACTTCCTCACCGTTGGGGAGCGTCAGCCAGGCGAAACCAAGCTCGATGGTCATCTCGCGGGCTTGTTCTTCTTTTAGGCGGTCTGGATGTGTGCCGGTAAGTGCTTCGATCAATGTTGACTTGCCATGGTCTACGTGGCCTGCTGTACCTATAACTCTCATGCTTCAATTTAACCACACTTTGAAAATAAACAAGTGGAAACCACAATGATTTCCACTTGTTTCAGAAAGCCGTTGTCCTTTATTTTTTGGTTGTCTTTTTGCCATGCCCCATGATGCGTTGATAGGATGTCATCCATTCGTGCACCACATTCATTAACTCTTGCAGTTGTTTCTCGGTCGTGTCGGTGGTTTGGTGCATTTGGTCTTGCAGGACCTGGGTGATATCGTTCAGGGGCGTGATTCGGTCATCATATTTCTGTACTTCCTTGCGAATGTCGCGGAAGGATTCTTCGGCGGAGAGGCTGTATCCCGTCCAGCGTTTTTGGTCATCGGTCTTGAAGCTGATCCATTCCTGTCTTAACCGGTCTTCAGCCAGACGCTGCATTTCGGTCACTTCGTTAATGCGGCGTTCCAGTTTGGTGTTAAGTTCGAGGTAGGTATCCTGGGCTTTCTTTGCGCCGCGCAGCGCTTCATCCAATTTTTGGATGTGGACGTCAAGGCCTTCGGCTTCTTTTTGGAAAGATTCATATTTTTCTTTCCACTCTTTCCAGGCACGGTCACGGTCAATTTGTGCCACGGCTTGTTGTTCGATGAAGGCGTTTTGTGCCTGCTTGCGCTCCAATTCGGATGCGATCAGTTCTGTGAAACGGTTTTCAACATTGCGTATGCTGTCGGCGGTAATGGTTGTTTTTTCGCGGTTCTCGTCAATTCTTTTGCGAAGAGAGGTTAACTCGCCTTGGACATCCGCCACCCGTTTCAGGTCGTTCTTGCGCGCTTCGTCAGAAGCCCGCAAGGCATGTTGAACATCTTCGTTGGTATGTTTGACTTCGTCCATGCGCGCTTTTAAGTCGGCGAAGTTATTTACCAGGCGTTGAAGTTCATCCGCCCGCTGCTTGAGTTGTTTTTTGATCTCAGTTAAATCTGTGGTGGTTTTTAATTGGGCGACAGCTTTGTTGGTCTCGGTAAATTCAGTTTGGAAGTTTTTTTCCAGATCCCGTTCTGTCTTTATATGCGCCTTCTCTTTTTCCTCGATCAGTTTGATCAATTCATTGCGCTGCTTGGTGAGCATGGCTTCAAACTGTTCCACCCGCTTGGTGGCGGGAGTTATATCTGTCACCTGTTTGCTGATCGATTTGATCTGCTTGGATACGACACCAACCGAGGATTCGAAGGAGGTCAAACGCTCACTTAATATGCCAAGGGTTTCCTTGTTTTCACGCTGTTGTTTTTCCAGAAAGTCGAGTCGTTTGACGATTTGTTCAAATTCCATAGTGATCTCCGCTGTTTACGAGAAAATTCCAATGCTCATTGATTTTTTTAAACGCAATTCTTGAGTTCGGTACATGGGGCAATGTTTTATAAAATTATAGCACGCACAAGAAGGGTCATTGACCAAGGCGATTGAAGAGGGAAGGCAGGTCTGCCAGAAACGGCTGTAATATTTGCGGGAACATTCCCAGGATGAAAAGCCCGATCACTCCCAGCCCAAGCATGGCTATTTGCACCCAGGACTCATTTATTCCCCATTTTTGCTCTTCCACCATTACAAAAACAGCCAGCGTGCGAATGGCTGCAATCAGCAAACCCAACATTCCAACGAAGACCCATACCGTGGTGCTTAAAGACTGTCCCGCCAGTTCCTGCCAAATTGCCAGACGTGCGGGAAAGCCAGCCAGCAGCGGAAACCCTGCCATGGATAAGTGAGCAAGGATAAGCGCAGCAACCGTAATCGGGTAACTGCGGGCAAGTCCCTGTACTTCACTGAAAAGCAAGGAGTAGGATTTTCGTTTAATGATGGATAACGCCAGCGCCCAAACTGCGAGAGCCAGTCCGCGCGGAATAAGGATAAGGAAAGTAAGGTTGACGATCTCTGACGATCTTAATCCCATGATCAGGATCAATAATCCCGTTTCAGCAATTGTTGCATATCCCAGCATCCGTCCAATGTGACGCTGCAGGGAAGCAAAAACCCCGCCGCTTGCCACCATAACGACCCCTGCAAATTGAATGGCGCTGGCAAGCTGCGGGGTCGTGCGCAACCATGTATAACGGTCCAGAAAGCCGAGCGCGAAAACGACTGTAAATGTAGGTAGTGCCCAAAGCAGGAAGCCTGTCGCATATGGGGAAGATTCTTCCATCAACATGGGAATCCAATTGTAGAGAGGGAAGACAGCCAGCAGAAATGCAAACCCCAGCCCAAGCATTGTGCCTGCCTGTGTAGTGGTGCCTAAATCACCGGGGCTGGCTTCTACACCAGCCAACATCCACCCGGAGAAGAGAATGAATGGCATGGCAAGCGTTTGATAGATGAGAAAGCGCACGACCCCTCGGCCGGGCTTTTGATACATCGGCACAAGCAGGGGAATAACAAGCATGGCTGCAATTTCGAGCAGGAGTGCGGCAAATAAAAATGGCTCAACAGCAATGGACGCTGTTAATAGTGAAACGATCATAAGGCCAAGTGACACGAACCGATTTGCGGTGCCGGATGCTTCCGTGCCGAAAAACCATAATGCTGCCACTCCATAGATGATCGCAAGTAACGGACCATCCGCCTTGGCGAACTCGAAGCTGCGGCCAAAAAACTGAATCGATGGGGATATTTTTAGTGAGACCGTGCCTAGCAGAAGTGCTGTGTCTATTGGAAATGTCAATGCGATCAATGCAAGGATGGCTGATAACGCGCCTCCCACCCAACCTGAATAACGTTCACGCAAGAGCAGCAGGATCAAGACCCCGCCAAGGAAAGGAACAACGATCCACATAAGAGGAGCACTCATAGTTCTTCCTCGCTTTCAAGCGGGGTCGAACCTGCAACGAGGAGATAGGATCCTACAATTCCCAGTCCTAAATTTGTAAGGGCTAGGAAACCTGTTACCAGGATGGAGCTTTCCACTGCTGCATAAATGATCTCGAACCCTGCCAGCATGGTAAGCAAACCCAGCGTTACGCGTAAAAGATCTGAAGTGACACCTAAGTGCACAACGCCGGCGCCAATCAATAGTAACCCGCCTGCAATGACTGGAAATCCCAGCCCTGGAATGGCGCTTTCGATTCGTGGGGTTGCGCCTGCTGTGACCAGCGCAACGATAAAGATAAGGATCAATCGGAACCATTGCCCGCGAGGCCAAAAGGTGTCTTCTCTTTCGCTATCGAGATCGGTCAATCCGAGGCGGGTCATACCGAGTGCGGCTACGACCATCCAACCTGCGATAAGTTTGACGGAGCCCATTACAAAAGGAAGATGGCGCGAGACCAGCCAAAAAACAGATATGTACTGAACAGCCAATGCCCCAAGACTTATGCGCCAATCGCGATTGATCAAAAT
>JACZJB010000206.1 GCA_014860805.1 Anaerolineales bacterium | reverse complement strand
TTACTCGATGATCTTGGTAACGACACCCGCACCGACGGTCAGACCGCCTTCACGAATGGCGAACTTGGAACCCTGTTCAAGAGCCACAGGCACGATCAATTCCACGGTCAGGTTGACGTTGTCGCCCGGCATCACCATCTCCACACCTTCCGGCAGGGTGATGTCTCCGGTCACGTCCATCGTGCGCACATAGAACTGCGGACGATACCCGCTGAAGAACGCCTTGTGACGTCCGCCTTCTTCCTTCTTCAGCACGTACACTTCCGCAAGGAACTTCTTGTGCGGGGTGATCGACTTCGGCTTGGCCAATACCTGGCCGCGCTCCACATCTTCACGCTCGATACCGCGCAACAACAGACCCACGTTGTCACCTGCCATGCCTTCGTCCAACTGCTTGTGGAACATTTCCACACCTGTGCAGACGGTAGCCTTGGTCTCACGCAAGCCAATGATCTCGATCGGGTCGCCGATCTTGACGATGCCGCGGTCGATACGACCGGTCACCACGGTGCCGCGTCCCTTGATCGAGAACACGTCTTCCACCGACATCATGAAGGGCTTTTCCGTGTCTCGTTTCGGTTCGGGGATGTATTCATCCACCACGCGCAGCAGTTCTTTGATGCAGGCATACTCAGGGGCGTTCGGATCCGTGCTGGTGCTTTCCAATGCCAGCTTGGCTGAACCGCGCACGATCGGGGTCGTGTCGCCGGGGAAACCCTGGCTGGAGAGCAGTTCGCGAAGTTCGAGTTCCACGAGCTCCAGCAGTTCGGGATCGTCCATCATGTCTACCTTGTTCAGGAAGACTACGATCGAAGGCACTTCCACCTGACGGGCGAGCAGAACGTGCTCGCGGGTCTGAGGCATCGGACCATCCGGCGCTGCCACTACCAGAATGGCTCCGTCCACCTGAGCCGCACCGGTGATCATGTTCTTGATGTAGTCGCGGTGACCGGGCATGTCCACGTGGGCATAATGACGTTTTTCCGTCTGGTATTCCACATGTGCAATGTTGATCGTGATGCCGCGCGCTTTTTCTTCGGGGGCGTTGTCGATCTGGTCGTATGCCTTGAATTCACCTTTGCCGCCAAACCCGGCCACTTTCGTGATCGCTGCCGTCAAGGTCGTCTTCCCATGATCGATGTGTCCCATCGTCCCGACGTTCAAGTGCGGTTTGCTTCTGTCAAATTTTTCCTTCGCCATAATGAAACTCCTTGAATTATGAAAAAAAACGATTGGTTACGCTTTCAAAATTTCTTCCGCCACTGACTGCGATACTGGCGCGTAGTGGTCAAACTCCATATTAAAGACGCCTCGTCCCTGCGTAGCAGAGCGAAGTTGGGTTGCATACCCAAACATTTCAGCCAACGGAACCATCGCTTTGACTGCCTGCGCGTTACCGGGACGGACTTCCATCCCTTGAATCAAACCGCGGCGGCTGTTGATCTGACCCATCACATCTCCAAGATATTCCTCGGGGCCAACAACTTCAACCTTCATCATTGGCTCAAGCAGGATGGGATGTCCCTTTTGAACGCCTTCTTTGAAGCCCAAAATAGCAGCCATTTTGAAAGCCATTTCGCTTGAGTCAACCTCATGGAAAGAACCATCAAATAATGTGATCTTAATGTCAACTACAGGATACCCTGCAAGAACGCCGCCTTCAGCAGCTTCTTTGAAGCCTTTTTCAATTGGGTTAATGTATTCCTTGGGAATAGAGCCGCCAACGATCTTGTTTTCAAAAACAATGCCGCTGCCTCGCTCGCCGGGTTCCAAGGCGAATACAACATGGCCGTATTGACCTTTACCACCGGACTGTTTGGCGTATTTGTAATTAACTTCCTTGACAGGCTTGGTGATCGACTCGCGGAAAGCAACGCGTGGAGCGCCAACATTTGCCTGGACTCTGAATTCACGCATCAGGCGGTCGACAATGATATCCAGGTGTAATTCGCCCATACCGCGAAGAATCGTCTGACCAGAATCAGCATCGGAGTTGACATGAAGCGTCGGATCTTCCTCCGCCAATTTGCGAAGGGCTTCACCCATCTTTTCCTGGTCGCTGGAGCTTTTTGGTTCAACGGCTATCGAGATAACCGGTTCGGGGAACGAAATTGTCTCAAGAACAAGAGCCTTGGCATCGCAAAGAGTATCGCCGGTAAAACTTTCCTTGAACCCCAGGACAGCACCAATATCACCCGCGCGGATTTCTTCTACATCTTCGCGATGGTCAGCATGCATACGGATCAAACGACCGATGCGTTCTTTTCTTCCCTTTTTAGTAGTATTCTGGACAGTTTGCCCCTGGCTTAAGACCCCCGAATAAACACGGACGTAAGCAAGGCGACCCACATAAGGATCAGTGACGATCTTGAACACCAACGCCCCAAGTGGAGCATCATCCTGTGCGGGAATCTCAAATGTGTTTTCTGGATTTCCCGGCTCAGAAACCGTAATAACTGGCTTATCGGCCGGAGAAGGAAGATAGTCTACTACAGCGTCAAGCAAAACCTGGACGCCCTTATTCTTTAAAGAAGAACCACAAAAAACGGGGGCGGCTTTTGTAGCAAGCACACCCTTACGAAGTGCAAGCTTGAGTTCATCAATGCTGATTTCCTGACCTTCAAGGAATTTCATTGTCAACTCATCGTCAAGTTCGGCGATCTTTTCCACCATCTTGGCGCGGGCTTCCACAGCTTGTTCTTTCAAATCCGCTGGAATTTCAACAACATGAGGATCTTTACCCAAATCATCTTCCCAGATTACAGCTGTCATTGAGAGAAGATCCACCAGACCTTTAAAAGTGGATTCAAACCCAATCGGAATCTGCATTGGGATTGGGTTCGCACCTAAGCGATCAATGATGGTTTCAATCGTCCGTTCATAGGAGGCGCCCACGCGATCCATCTTATTTACAAAACAGATACGGGGAACGCCGTAACGATCTGCCTGGCGCCAAACTGTTTCAGATTGAGGTTCGACACCCTGCACCGCATCAAAAACCACAACACCACCATCCAGAACACGCAACGAGCGTTGAACTTCAGCTGTAAAGTCGATATGGCCTGGAGTGTCAATAATATTGATCTGATAGCCCTTCCACTCTGCAGACACAGCCGCCGAAACAATGGTAATGCCACGCTCGCGTTCCTGCACCATCCAGTCAGTCACTGTTGTACCATCGTCAACAGAACCGATACGATGTGTCATGCCGGTATAGAACATAATACGCTCGGTGGTTGTCGTTTTACCAGCGTCAATGTGGGCAATAATGCCTATATTTCGGTATTTATCCAACGGATGAACGCGCGCCATAACTAACTATTTCCTGCTTCCTTCTAAAATATTCCAAAAAATTAAATACGATAATGGGAGAAAGCGCGGTTGGCTTCTGCCATTTTATGAGTTTCATCTCGCTTGCGAATCGCAGAGCCGGTTTCATTAAAAGCATCGATCAACTCAGACGCAAGCTTGTCTGAGAATGATTTCCCTGAGCGATCACGGGCCGCAGCAAGTATCCAGCGGATCGCCAGCGTAGTGCGGCGATCAGAGGAAACTTCCATGGGCACCTGATACGTTGCACCGCCTACACGGCGCGGGCGAACTTCCATTGCAGGGCCTACATTTTTAAGAGCACCGTCAAAGACATCCATAGGATTCTTCTCGGTGCGTTCCTTGATCAAATCCATTGCATCATAAATCAGACGCACAGCCGTGCTTTTCTTGCCTTGCTTAAGCACGTGCTGGACCATGGTTTGAACATTTATGCTATTAAATCGGATATCGGGAAGGAGTTCCCGCTTCTCTGGTTTTGCTCTACGCATGCTCTATTACTCCATCTTAATTATTACTTCGGACGCTTCGCGCCGTATTTTGAACGGCCCTGTTTACGATTGGCAACGCCGGTCGTATCGAGAGAACCGCGCACGATGTGGTAGCGTACACCAGGCAGATCTTTAACACGGCCGCCGCGAACCAACACAACCGAGTGCTCCTGCAACTGATGGCCTTCGCCAGGAATATAAGCCGTTACTTCAATTCCATTCGTAAGACGCACGCGGGCGATCTTGCGCAACGCAGAATTTGGCTTCTTGGGAGTCATTGTACGCACAACGGTACAAACGCCGCGTTTCTGCGGCGCACCCTTATCTTGGCGGAACCGGCGCTGCTTGAAACTGTTCAACGTGAACTGCAAAGCCGGGGACTTGCTTTTTGCATTCTTAATTTTGCGGCCCTTGCGGACCATTTGGTTTACTGTCGGCACCTTTGCCTCCGATTACAAATTCTTTGAATGATTACGTTTTTTATATTCGCAAGAAATGAGACCATCAAAAACTAACACCTGATGGCCTCATTTGTAGCTGCCAATTGAGTCGAGTGGGGGCAAAGCCACTCTTGCTTTCTGGACAACGGCTTGTTATTTTATCACGCCGTATTAATCAAGTCAATAGGAAATACTACTTTTTCCTGGATTGATTCTCGCCCAGACTCAACAAACCGGTATCGTGTTTTGGCGGATGAGTCTTCTCTTCATCCTTGCCAAACTTAACCACATCACCACCTTCGTTGATCGCTTCAACTGCCAAACCAAGGGACTGTAACTCCTTGACAAGCACTCGGAACGAAGCTGGGATACTGGGCTCTTCGATTGGTTCGCCCTTCACGATCGCTTCGTATGTATTTACGCGACCTTGAACATCATCCGACTTGACGGTAAGCATCTCCTGAAGAGTATGCGCTGCTCCATAAGCCTCAAGCGCCCACACTTCCATTTCACCGAAGCGTTGGCCGCCAAATTGTGCCTTACCACCAAGCGGCTGTTGGGTGACCAGACTGTACGGTCCGGTAGAGCGCGCGTGAACCTTATCTTCCACGAGGTGATGCAGTTTCAAAATAGTCATCACGCCAACAGTAACCGGTTGATCATACGGAATGCCAGTTTTGCCGTCACGCAATGTTTGTTTTCCAAGAGTGGGAAGAGGAATACCCTTTTCTTTTGCCAGTTCTTGGGCAGTCTCGACCACCTTGTCTTCCGCAACGCGGCGTGTAATTCCGTTCACTTCCATCCACAAACGCAGACATGCATGGATGGTAATTTCATCCAGCTTGGGATCTTGATTGGCCACATCATGATCTTCGAGGAGGATTTCGTCAGGGTTGGAATAGCCTTTTTCGCGCAACCATTCCTTGGCTGTGGCATGATGCGCGTATTCTGGATCGTTCAAGCTGTAGACATCGTATTTACGTTTATCCAGCCAATGTTCAAGGTAGAGACGACGGACCTCGTCATCATCCTCGATAGAGTTGACGTCGTACTCCTGCTCCTTGAGCCATTCCCAGGCACGTTCAGCAGCTTCCTTCCAAGCCTGATCCATGATCCAAGCGCGGGCAAGTTCGGCCTCGATCTGTTCTTCACTCGCGCCGTCGAATACAGGTGTGATCGCGCGGAATCCCATACGTTTTGCAGCCCAGCCAAGGTGAACTTCAAGCACCTGACCAATATTCATACGACCAGGCACACCCAACGGATTTAAGATAAGGTCAACGGGCGTACCATCTTCAAGGAATGGCATATCTTCCACAGGAACAACCTTGGAGACCACGCCCTTATTACCATGACGTCCCGCCATCTTGTCGCCTGCTGTAATCTTGCGGCGCTGAGCAACCGAGACTCGCACCATCATATCAACACCAGCAGAAAGATCGGCATTATCTTCGCGGGTAAACACTTTAACATCAACGACCTTGCCGCGTTCGCCGTGAGGCATACGCAGGGAAGTGTCTTTCACATCGCGAGACTTCTCACCAAAGATGGCACGTAACAAGCGTTCTTCAGGAGTAAGTTCTTTTTCGCCCTTTGGCGTGATCTTGCCGACAAGAATATCGTTCGGGCCAACTTCCGCGCCGATACGAATGATTCCGTTTTCATCAAGATCTTTGATTGCGTCATCGCCAACATTGGGGATGTCGCGGGTAATTTCTTCAGGTCCAAGCTTGGTATCGCGGGCCTCAACCTCATGTTTTTCAATATGAACGGAGGTAAAGCGGTCATCCTGAACCAGACGCTCGGAAAGCAGAATGGCATCTTCAAAGTTACCGCCTTCCCATGAGAGGAAGGCCACCACCACATTTTGTCCAAGCGCGAGCTGGCCGCTGTCAGTGGAGGAAGAGTCGGCGATGATATCGCCAGCCTTGATCAGCTGTCCCTTTACAACGGAAGGACGCTGGTCGATACAAGTGCTTTGATTGGATCTCTGATACTTGCGGAGCTGATACACACGGTTCCCGCTTCGCTTCTCTTTGACCGTTATGCTTGATCCTGTTACCGAGACAACTTCACCATCCGCCTCAGCCACCACAACCTGACCAGAGTCAAGCGCTGCATGTCCCTCCATGCCAGTGGAAACAAGCGGGATTTCAGGACGAACCAAAGGAACCGCTTGAGCCATCATGTTCGAGCCCATCAACGCGCGGTTGGCGTCGTCATGCTCAAGGAATGGAATCAACGCGGCGCTGATACCCACAACCTGATGAGGTGCCACATCCATGTAATCGATGGCCTCAGCTGTGGAGAACATAAAACCAGAATGGTAACGGCAGGAAATACGTTCGCGGGAGAATTCCTTGTTATCCGTCAGATAGGCGTTCGCCTGAGCAATTGTATATTTATCTTCTGCGTCAGCAGAGAGATACACTACTTCTTCGGAAACAAATGGAACAACGCTGATTTCCATATTGAATTTTCCAAGCTTTTTGGCTGCTTTTGCGTCCAGCACAGTACCAGACTTAAACAACAACTCTTCAGACTTGGGATCGTAAACGTCCTCACGTAAAGTGCGACCCTCCAGGCGTTCTCCATCAGAAGGAAGGGTTTTGTATACTCTGCGATATGGAGTCTCAATAAATCCATATTCATTTACACGCGCAAAGGAAGCCAAACGTCCGATCAAACCGATGTTTGGACCTTCGGGGGTCTCAATTGGGCAGATACGTCCATAATGAGAGTGGTGAACATCGCGCACATCAAAACCCGCGCGTTCACGGCGAAGACCACCTGGCCCCAACGCGGAAAGAGTCCTTTTATGGCGCAGTTCAGCAAGCGGGTTGGTCTGGTCCATAAACTGAGAAAGCTGGGATGAACCGAAAAATTCGCGTAAAGCTGCAACAACAGGGCGAATATTCACCAAAGTTACGGGCGACAACTGCTCCTGATCGCGAATGGACATGCGCTCTTTGATCACGCGCTCCATCCGTCGAAGGCCGATGCGCAACTTGTTTTGAATCAACTCACCCACCGTTTTGACGCGGCGATTGCCGAGGTGATCGATGTCATCGGGTCGTTCAGAGCCGTTGTTGATCTGAATCATTCGGCGAATTAATCGAATCACATCACTCTTTGTAATGTTGCGGTGAGGAATCGGGATATTTAAATCGAGTTTCTGATTTAATTTATAGCGGCCAACTCGCTCCAAATCATAATGCCGCTGATCAAACAACTGCTCTTCAAGGAATTGTCGGGCGTTGTCGAGAGTGGCGGGGTCACCTGGGCGCATTTTCTTGAAAAACTCGATCAACGCCGCTTCGGCAATGGTGTGGTTGGTTAAATCCCAATCCGGTTCCTGCTTAATCGTGGAAGCGATGAACATACGATCAGGATTGTTGTCCACATCTTTAAAGATAGAAAGGATCTCCTCGTCTGTACCCTGCTTGATAGGAGATTCTTTGATGCCGTCACTGACGGCGGCAAGAGCTCGCAAAAACACAGTAATTGGAACTGTGCGTTTGCGATTGAATTTCAGAATAATATAATCGGATTTGCGGGTCTCAAATTCCATCCACGCGCCGCGATCAGGAATCAACTTGGCCATGGCAAGCGGGCGGCCGGTAGCGCGATCTGCGGGAGCTTCAAAATAAACGCCTGGGGAGCGAATTAATTGGGAGACAACAACGCGCTCGGTACCATTAACGATGAAGGTGCCCTTATCGGTCATCTCCGGAAAATCACCAAGAAAAATATCCTGCTTAATTGGTTCCGGCACATCGGGTCCGGCAAGAAGAACAGACACATACAATGGGCTGGAATAAGTGAGGTCACGCTCGACACATTCTTCAATGTTGTGTTTCGGATCGCCAAACCAATACTTCAATCCCCATTGCTGGGATTCTGGTCCGCGGCTTGGGAAAAACAACTTCATTCCCTTGTTATAAGACTCAATTGGAGATATCTCATGGAAGAGATCTCCCAGACCTTCTTTCTTTAGTCTTTCAAATGAATCAAGTTGTACTTCTATTAAATTAGGGAGATCAAGCTTTACTGGAATTCGTGCGTAACTTTTTTGGGGCAAAGAAGATGCCATTCTTCTCTCCTGACTTTGTTTGGCTGAATGATGAAACGGTTTTAACTGTCCCTTTGGACAGCGACCTAAAATTATATCGAATCGGGCGTAAAAAGTCAAGAATGAGTATCCAAGGATACATAGAAACGTATATTGCTCAACTCTTTTCTTGACAATCCATATAACTGCGTGTAAAATCACGGACGCTTAACAACTAAACACATTGCCGAGATAGCTCAGTTGGTAGAGCACGCGACTGAAAATCGCGGTGTCCCCAGTTCGATCCTGGGTCTCGGCACTCTCGGCCAAGTAAGCAGGTCGTAATCTGCGGGCGTAGTACAGTGGTAGTACGTCTCCTTGCCAAGGAGAAGGTCGTGGGTTCGAATCCCATCGCCCGCTCAAACATGGAGGATTGCGGATTGGAAAAAATTCAGTCAGCAATCCTCATTGTATAAATGGCGTCGTGGCCAAGTGGTAAGGCAAGGGTCTGCAAAACCCTCATTCACGGGTTCAAATCCCGTCGACGCCTCTGAAAACGGGTTCGCAGTGCGAACCCGTTTTGATTCCCACACACCCTATTACAATCCATTTGACATGGATTTTTTGTTCAATAATGTCTATAATGATTCAAAGGCATGTTTGAACCAAATTCATGAACAAACAGAACTTTTTTTTCGCCATAAAAATATCCCTCGCGTATTTTGCAGCAGGGATGTTATGGATTCTATTTTCCGACAAACTCATTAACATGGTATTTGATTCCCCTGCAGCAGCATGGCTGGTTAAGAATTATTTTTTTGTTATCCTAGGCAGCCTGCTATTATTCATTATATTAAAAAATTCTTACACTTCACTGGAAGCCCAAGAGCAAAAAAAGGTTAAAAGTACTCTCTTTGAAGCTGAGGACCCGTACCGCCTACTAGTGGAGAATTTGCCCGCCGTCATCTTCATGGATCGATTCAACAACGGCCAAACAACCCAGTATATAAGCCCGCGCATAAAAGACCTGCTTGGATATACGGCTGAAGAATGGGCAAACCGCAGTGATCTTTGGGTAAATTCGCTTCACCCCGAAGACAAGGAACGTGTACTTGCCGAAGATAGCCGCACCAACGCAACTGGTGAACCTTTTCATATTGAGTACAGGATGCGTCATCAAGACGGTCATTATCTTTGGATAAAGGAAGACGCATTCATCATACGGGGAGAAGACGGCACTCCCCTATTCTGGCAGGGGATCCTACTGGATATCACTGAACAAAAACGAACTGAGGATGCTTCGATACGCCGCGACGCAATCCTGCGCGCCGTTGGTTTTTCAGCAGAACAATTTCTAACTTCTACAAATTGGGAAAATAGTGTTGACAAGGTTCTTACCCAACTTGGAAAAACAACTGAGGTCAGCCGAGTTTATATTTTCAAAAAAGAGTTAAAAGAAGATCGGAATGTACAAGTCTCGCAGGTTTATGAATGGCGCGATGAAACAATAAAACAACAGGTCAACAGCAGCAAATTTCAAAGTATTAGCGTTAAAAACAAAGCGTTTTCACGCTGGGCTGATCATTTTGACAAAGGCAAGCCTATAGTTGGGAATATAAGGGACTTTCCATCTGAAGAACAGGAACTCCTTCAAAGCCAGGGGGTTTTCACGCTGATCTGCATTCCAATTCAGGCAGTGATGGATTGGTGGGGGTTCATTGGCTTTGATGACTGCAAGGCCGAACGAGAATGGAGTACGGCAGAAATTGAAGCTCTCCGTGCTGCCGCAAATACGCTTGGCACATCCATTGAAAAGAAAATCTCAGAAGAAGCTTTACGAAGCAGTGAAATGAGCTACCGCGGCTTGTTTGACACTGTGCAGGATGCGATCTACATTCAAGACAAAAATGGGCGCTTCCTTGATGTCAACGAGGGCGCTATTCAAACATATGGATATCCTAAAGAGTTCTTTATTGGAAAAACACCTGAGTTTCTAGGCGCTCCCGGTAAAAATGATATGGGGAAAATCAGCCAGGCTATCCTATCCGCATTTGAAGGGAGGCAACAGCAATTTGAATTCTGGGGTCTGCGCAGCAATGGAGAAATCTTTCCAAAAGATGTGCGTTTATTTAAAGGGACGTATTTCGGACAGGATGCGATTATTGCGGTTGCCCAAGATATCAGCGTGCAAAAACAGAACGAGGCAGCCTTACAAAAGCAATTTAGAGAGTTAAGTATTCTTCATTTGGCTGCTCTAACAGCGTCAACAGCAAGGAGTTCGGATACATTAATTCAGCAAATTACTGACATTATCGGGGACTCCCTGTATTCAGATAATTGCGGGGTGCTTCTTCTGAACGAGACAAAAGAAGCACTGCTGCCTCATTTTTCCTACCGGGGCAGCAACCTCGAAAATATAGACACACAGCTGCCCGTTTCAAAGAGTATCGGCGGTAAAGTTGTAAGTACAAGACAACCCGTCCGCGTGAGGGATGTTTCACTTGAACCCTCCTACTTTAAGATAAGCAGTGAAACACGCTCAGAACTTTGCGTTCCGATCATAAGCGGATCAAATATTTTTGGTGTGCTAAATGTGGAAAGCAAAAAGCTGGATACATTTACCGAAAGGGACGAAAGACTGCTGAACACAATTGCCGGGGGGTTGGCGAATGCCCTTGAAAGGATTCAACTCTTCGAGGCGGAAAAGAAGCGTCGTTTGGAAGCGGAGATCCTTCGCGAGGCAACCGTGGAATTAACATCCAATCTCGAATTAGGGAAACTTTCTGAAAGAATCTTCACTTCGCTGGCAAAGCTGGTCAGCTACGACAGCGCATCCATTGAAATGATCAATCAAGGAAAGATTGAGATCGTTGCGGGAAAAAACATTCCCGCAGAATTAATTGGCAAAAAATATACGTCGAGTTTGGATAAATGGGGCGGGCTGGAAAATTTCCGCAGGGCGAAAATCATTTTTGACATACAACAGGATGAACGTTTCATAAAATTCGAGCAGACAAATTATATCCATGGATGGATGGGCATTCCGCTCATTTCTCAAGATAAAGTAATAGGGTTTTTAAACCTCGACAGCCGCATCCCAGGCTTTTTCAATGACGATCATGCCGCCATAGCCCAGACTTTCGCAAACCAGGCTGCTATTGCAATCGAGAACACCCGCTTATTTAAGTTGGAACAAAGCCGCCGAGAGGGAGCAGAAATTCTCAGCCTTGCCACCACTTCGCTCGCCAATACATTGAACATGAACGACCTGCTTGAAAATCTACTAGACTGGACGAAAAAACTTGCACCCTATGACAGTGCGTCCGTTATGTTAAAAGGATCGAATGAGACACTGGAACTTACAGCAAAACGCAACTTGCCCGAACAATATCGAACCGGGCAAAAATTTCTAATGACGGACAAATGGAAAGAGGTTGCAAAAAGCTCCAAACCGCTCATTCTCGAAGACGCTCAAAAGGATGGACGCTTCGAGAAATGGGAAGGAAGCGAATATATCCACGGCTGGATGTCGGTTGCCATGTTTGCGCAAGACTCATTGATCGGCTTTATCAACCTCGACAGCCGCACAGCGGGCACTTTTACAGACGAACACGCAACTTTGATGCAGACGTTCGCAAATCAGGCTGCCACAGCAATTGAAAAAGCAAGATTATTTGAATTGGAAAAGAAGCGGCGCGAAAGCGCAGAGATCCTTATGCGCGCCGCAACAGAGCTTACCAATTTATTGGATCTTTCCTCCCTTCAGCACGCTATCCTTGAGTGGCTGTACAGAATTGCTCCATACGACAGCGCATCCATATTGGAACTCGAAGGGGATCAGGTCCGCATCACCGCCGCCAAAGGTTTGCCGCACCCTGAAAAAGCGGTGGACCAGGTTTTTTCATCGAACAACATCCTTTGTCAAATTATCAATAAGACCGGCCAGGCACTGATCATTGACGATTGCAGGGAAGATACGCGCTTTCAAAACTGGGGGGATTCCCAACATGTCCGCGGTTGGATGGGTGTCCCGCTCATTTCACGCGGACAGGTGATCGGCTATCTCACCATCGACAGCCGTACCCCTGGAGCGTTTTCACAAGATGATGCGATCGCAGCACAAACCTTCGCCCATCAGGCAGCGACTTCCCTTGAAAATACAAGGCTTTATAGTGAAACATGGAAAAGGCTCGACGAGCTGGAAATGGTAAACCGTGTATCATTTTCGCTCCGTACGGCAAAAGATACAAAGGAAATGCTGCCGATCCTCCTTGAAGAAATAAAGTCCAGTATCGACACCGATGCGGCAGTCGCCATCTGGCTGTATGATTCTGAAATTAATGAACTAACCACACAAACCAGCAGTGGATGGCTTGGAAACCTGCCAAAATCAAAATTCAAACCGAACGAAGGGATTATTGGGCATGTATTCTCAAGCGGGTTACTCTACTTAAGTGAAAATCTCTCGAAGGAATCAAGGGTTACTGAGGAAAATAAAAAAATTATACAAAGCAATACTAGCGGACTAGCTGTTCCGATACGCACGTCACTAAATACGATCGGCGTCATAATGATCGCCAGAAATAATACGAGAAAGTTCGAATCACATCACATCCGCCTGATCGCTACGCTTGCCGATATCGCTGGAAACGCCATTTATCGTTCAAGTCTTTTTCAACAAAGCGAAGAACAGATCCGCCGCTTGACCGCTTTGCGTGAATTGGACACCGCCATCACATCCAGCCTTGACTTGCACATCACCTTAAATATTTTGACCGAATACCTGACCACTAAAATGGGTGCCAGCGCAGCTCGCATCCTTGTCTACAATCCAGACAGTCAAATGCTGGACAGTTACACATCGATTGGGTTTAATAACTTAACCATCTCAAAACACCCAATCGGCATTGGAGATGAACTGACCAGCCGCACCCTTCTTGACCGTCGGGAACTCCTGATCACAAACATTGAAGAAGAGGACGACATATTAATTCCTGAATATTTGCTGCACGAGGGTTTCAAAAGCTATTTCGCCATGCCGCTTTTCAGCAAAGGCGCAACCAGGGGATTGATTGAAACCTTCTTCAGGTACAACTTCAATCCATCAGCAGATTGGAAAGATTTCCTAAAAACCCTTGCCGGTCAGGCGACCATTGCGATCGACAACGCCCAGTTATTTGAAAATCTACAACGAAGCAATCAGGAACTTTCCCTTGCCTACGACACAACCTTGGAAGGATGGGGCAAGGCCCTTGAATTGCGGGACAAGGAGACGAAAGGTCACACCAACCGCGTCACCAACTTAACCTTGGAACTGGCACGGCAAATGGGCATTCCCGAGTCTGAGATCCCCAATATCCGCCGCGGCACACTGCTTCATGACATCGGAAAAATGGGCGTGCCGGACAATATTCTGCGCAAGCCTGGCCCATTGACCGAAGAAGAAACAGAGGAAATGAGAAAGCACCCGCAATATGCCTACGACCTGCTCTATCCCATTGCCTATTTGCGCCCCACACTGGATATTGCTTATTGTCATCACGAATGGTGGGATGGCAGCGGATACCCACGCGGCTTAAAAGGCACCGAGATACCGCTCGCAGCACGCATCTTTGCGATTGCAGATGTTTGGGACGCGCTCCTCTCTGATCGCCCCTATCGCAAAGCATGGGCAGAAGCTGATATTATAAAATACATCAATGATTTGTCTGGTAAACAGTTTGACCCGCACGTATTAAATGAATTCATGAAACTGATCAAGGGAAAGCAAAATCCCAGCTCCGCCTCTCCTTCAAAAAAGAAGGAGGCTGTCAAAAAGAAACCTGCAAAGCGTGAGAGAAAACAGGGTTAAAAACAAAAAGAAGCAGGTAGATATCTACCTGCTTCTTTTTTTATTCAATTCTATTTGACCCGTAAAAACCTTCGTTTGCCCACCTGTAAAACACCCCGATGCGGAAAGATGGCATCGCCGCGCTCCAACACTTCACCATCCAGACGCACTCCCTTCTGGTCTATCAAAGCACGGGCTTTGCTTTTGCTTTCCGCCAGTTTCGCCGCTAGAATGACATCAACCACTGTTTGACCATCTTGCAGATCAAACTCTGGCATTTCGTCAGGGATTTCTTTCTGCTGGAAGGTCTTAACGAAATTCTCCTGCGCTGCAACGGCTTCTTCATCACCGTAGAAAATGCTGGTGATCTCGCACGCCATCTTCATCTTCGCATCCCGTGGATGGAACGCACCGGAAGCCACATCCTTCTCGATCTTATCGATCTCCTGCGGACTCCAACGCGTGACAAGACGCATGTACGTACCCATCGCAAAATCAGGGACTGACATCAGCTTGCCAAACATGTCATTCGCGCCTGTATTGATCGGAACGATATTTCCAATCGACTTGGACATTCTTTGTACGCCATCGGTGCCGGGCAAAATACCCGTAACAATGCCGACCAATGGTTTTTGTCCCTGCGACTCTTGCAACTTGCGCCCTGCCACAATGATATTGAACAATTGGTCTGAACCGCCAACCTGAACATCGGTCTCCATGGCCACAGCATCGTAGCCCTGCATCAAGGCATAGAAAGTCTCATGCAGATAGATGGGTTCGCCCTTTTCCAAACGTTTTGCAAAATTTTCGCGCGCTAAAAACTGCTGCACTGTGAAGTTTTGACCGAGACGAATCAAATCCACCAATGTGAGCTTGGATAACCACTCACCGTTGTAGCGGATCTTCGTCTTTTCGCGGTCAAGCACGCGGAAGGCTTGTTCAGCGTAGGTCAGTGCATTTTCAGCCACCTTCTCTTCGGTCAGGATGGGACGCGCCTTATTCTTGTCCGACGGATCACCCACCAAAGCAGTATAGCTTCCAATGAGAAAGGTCACATCATGTCCCAAATCCTGAAACTGGCGCAGCTTGCGCATGGAGATGGTGTGCCCCAAATGCAAATCTGTGGACGTGGGATCGTATCCGCAATAGATGCGCAGAGGCCGCTTTTCCTTCTCGGCAAGCAGCAGCCTTTCGCGGAGTTCACGGGTCATGGAATTCTTTAATTCCTCATCGCCGTATTCCGTTCCCTGCATCAATAATTCAACTTGTTCTTCGATGTTCATAACATTCTCCTGAATAGAGCAATAATAATATCCTGTTCTGCAAATTGACAAACAAAAACGCGCCCGCGATAGTTGGGCGCGTTGATAGCACACTACCGCAAGGAACTAAGTGGCAGCGTGGTAATAATATTTGTTGACGAAAGATTTACCAGACATATCGCTATTATACAACAGGATTTTTATTGCGACAAATTGAATGAGAAGGTCCACGGACCTTTGACAGTGTAGTACTCGTCGCTGTAAACGATTTGCTCAGCCTGCTCCTGGGTCATCTCGGGCGGGATGCTAAGAATTTGCATGGTCAACACACCGTTCACATCCACACAATCCAGCGAAATACCAATACCGCGCTCCAGCATGGATTGTTGAATCTTGGGCATGTACACAGAACAATATTCACCTTCACGTGGAGTTGTGGCGATGGCATCGATCACAATGGTTGCATTGGTCAAGTCGGCATCAGGCGGCACTACAAAGGTCAACGTATCGCAGCGCAAGCCTGGTTGTCCTTCCGAAGGTTCCTGCAAACTCACCAACGTCGTCCCATATTCCTGCAGAACAGTCCCGCCATAATTCAGGCTTGCAAACGAGATGCCCCAATCAGATGTATCAGGCAGGGTAAAACAAACATCCGCATTCACATTTTTTCCTTCCATCGAAGCGCGCTCCATGCGGACATCGATTCCGCTGGCTGATTGATTCGGCACAGCCAATTCAGCTTGAACATTCGGGTAGGAAGCAGGGTCAATATAAGCTGTGGCGGTTGCAAGGAATTGCGGCAGAACAACCTCGGGTGATTGTCCGGCAGGAGCACATGCAGCGACAAAGACCAGTAATAAGAGGATGAATTTCTTCATTTGATTTTTTCTCCTTAGACATTAACCTAACAAATCGGTCAGCGCTTCACGCGGACCTGGAAACTGAAACTGATACCCAGACTCGATCAGCCGTTTGGGCTGGGAAAACCTGCCTTCCAGAATCAAGACGCTCATTTCACCCAAAAAGGTCCGCAGCAAGAAAGCGGGAGTCGGGAACCAGTATGGGCGGTGGAGCACCTTGGCAAGTATACGGTTAAATTCCGCGTTGGATGTGGGCGTAGGCGCAACAAGGTTATACGCACCCCGAGCATTTTCACTTGCGATCAAATGGCGCACTCCCCCTACCCAATCATTGATGTGAATCCACGGCATGGAATGTTTCCCAGAACCCAATGGACCGCCTACAAATAATCGAATGGGAAGAGCCATCAGAGACAAAAGCCCGCCATCCTTTGCAAGCACAGGCGCATTGCGAATGACTATCCTGCGGACGCCCAACTCTTCAATGGATCTGGTTGCATCTTCCCATTTGATAGTCAGTTGGGCAAGAAAATCATCTCCGGGAGGGGTGGATTCGTCAGCGAGATCCCCGCTCAAGCCGTAATGATTAATGCCCGAGGCTTGGATGAAAATGCCCGGGCGATGAGTCGCTTCCTGGATAGACTGAGCAAGTGCAAGTCCAGGAAGGATGCGCGAGTCGTGGAAGGCTTGCTTTACGGCGGCAGTCCACGGCCAGGAACTAAGCGACTTCCCAGAAAGGTGGATTATCGCATCCATTTCGTTGACGAGATGCCCCCATCCTTTTGTTGTTTTCGCATCCCATTGTACTGCCTGCACACCGTCCATTGCGCGTGCGCCGCGAGTAAGAACGTACACCTGATGCCCATCAGCGAGCAGGGATTTTGTAAGCGCCTGCCCGAGAAAGCCCGAGCCGCCCGCGATCATAACTTTCATTTCAATGCTCCTGTAACGTTTAGCAGATTAGTACTTTTACGAATTCAATTAAGTGGATGTATAATCACGCAGAATTGCCGAGCAACCATGCAGGAACCCGTATTGGTACTCAATGCTAATTTTGAGCCGATTCACGTATGCTCAACACGGCGGGCTATTGGTCTGATCCTTGCTGGCAAAGCTGGAATGATCGCAAATGGACGCGGGCATATCCGAACAATATCTCAGTTGCTTCCGCGCCCTTCTGTCATTCGGCTGGAAAGCCAGGTTCATCGTCCGCGGCCACGCGTAAAATTAACGCGCCGCGAAATATTCCGCCGGGACAATTATACCTGTCAGTATTGCGGCAGGCGCGATGTGAGTTTGACCGTGGATCATGTGATTCCGCGCCACATGGGCGGACAGCATACCTGGACGAATCTCGTGGCTGCCTGCCCCGCCTGCAACCACCGCAAAGGCGGCCGCAAAGTGGACGAGGCTCACATGCATTTAATGCACCTGCCAGTGGAGCCGCCTGCCAGCGCCGCTTATATTTTCGGAAAACATATTTCTGAAAATGGCGAATGGGAGCCCTATATTTCAGGCTGGTAAACCAATTCCCCTCTTGCTTCTTGAAGAGGGGAATTTATTTGGTGAAATCGAGGGTCATAAAATCTTTCGCAAGCGTAATCTCACCGGGGAAAGCCGTTTGTGCTTCGGCAACCAAATCGCCTTTTGCAAATTTACCCGTTGGATAATGAATAAGGAATAATTTTCCCACCTCAGCCTTTTTTGCTATTTCGCCGGCCTGTTTTGCGGAGGAATGCCCGGGCGACTCCCCTGTAGCTTCGTGAATCAATACATCTGCGCCTTCGCTGAGGCGCACCACTTCAGCACAGGGCTCGGTGTCACATGAATATGCCATAACCTTCTGGCTTGGGAGAAATTCGATACGCAGCCCGATATTTGGAATCATGTGGTGAACTGGCGATGCGTGAATCTTAAAATCTGAGCACTCCAGCACTTGCGACATTTCCCGCAAAGGAATGCGATGAAAGATGACAGGAAAAAAGTCGGGCCAGTCTGACCAATTGTAAAACCCCATCAACCCTTCCACACGGTCCAGCGTGTAATGCAGGCCGTAAATATTGAGCGGTTTTTGCCTGCCCATCAGCCACATATCCATTAAAAGAAGCGGGATGCCCGAGGCATGGTCTGGATGAAAGTGAGTGACAATAATATCCGTGAGGTCGTTGAAATCCAGTCCCGCCTGTTCCAGACGCAAAATCGGATTGCTGACCGAGTCGATCAATAACATGCGGTCAGTTCCTACAACGACCATATGTGTGTTCTCGCTTTCCGAAGTTGGGATCGCGTTGGAGGCGCCGAGAATGATTACCTTTGGCATAAGGATATCTTAACCTAATTTCCCGCTGTTGAAAATCTCGATTGGATGATAAAAAATCCTGCGGACGATGTATCGTCCGCAGGATTTAACCTCAAAGACTCAAAACATTCAACAACAAACCCGGCGTAATGTAGGCCTCGATCAATGCCGCAATTGCCAAGAGCGGAACCACCAGGCCGATAAATATTTTCGCCCAGTCTGCCATCAATTCAAGGACGACCTCGCCCATGGATTTTCCCGTCTGCGGAGTGACGAGGGACGCTCCAATATATAACACGACTGCGCTGCCGATCATCAACGCAGGAATTTCAAAAATTCCATGCGGCGCCACACCAGTGAGGAAAATCGGCCAGGGCTGAATACCCAGCAATTGCAGCAATGCGAATATCCCGCCGATCAAACCAATATTCACCATATAAAGCAGAATCCCCAGCACACTGAAAGACACCAATCCTGCCAGGAAAATAATGGCGACAGCACGGGTATTGTTCAAGAACAGGAAAGGGGCGCTGATACTATCGCGTATCTCCGCAAGGTCAGGAAGGTCGCCCACTCGCTCCTTCACTAATTCCAAATCGCCGGGTGAAGCTTTGGCAATAGTCTCTGCCACATTCTGATTGATCCAGTCATATCCCATCCAAATGCTGACTCCCGCGATGACCACCATAAAAAACATGGCAGGCAGAATGCGTCGAAACGCTGAACCTAATACATTCCTGTACCAGCCGCCAACAGAGTTGGCTCCGCCGCGAAAATTCAACCAGAATGTTTTCCACATCCAGCGCAGGTTAATAACGTCGATCTCACGCCCCAATAAATATTCCCGCTGAAAGTGGGCAAGGCCAACACGGATCAACAGCAGCGCAATGATCATCACACCTGCGACAGCCAGCCAAAGCACCTGCTCGTTCCCCCAGAACAACATCACCGCCTCGCCCTGCATCAAAATGGCAACCGGAATCACAATAAAAGAAGCCAGCAGATTGGCTGCTTTCACCGAAGTCGATTGAACCGAAATCACTATCGCCGCACTCACCATCAAAAACGCGTGAGCCGTTGTGAGGAGAAATAACTGAACCATCACTGGCGCAGGCGGCATCGCAAGGTTCTGGCGTGATGCCATAAAAAGATACAGTCCAATGGATACATAACTTGCGATCAAAGGTGTCGCCACACCAACCAGTAATTTTCCAAAATACAACTGCCAGTCATCCAACGGCGCACTCAACATCGGTTCAATGGTGCCGCGCTCCTTCTCCCCCACAAAAGATTCCAATGCCACAATCAACGAAACCGTGATCGGAAAGAATCCGATGATCATGATCGAGAACGGGACAAGCCGTTCGAGGATCAGGTTTGCATTGTATTGATTCAAAAAATCAACAGTCTGTCTTGCGAATTCGTTCATTAAAAACGGAAAGCACAAAGTCAGAATCAACATCGGCGCAAGCACACGCCAATCACGGAATTGGTCGCGCAGTTCGCGCCCAGCCACCAGCCAGACGAGTTTCAATTTACTGAACATGTTCCTGCCCTCTTGCTTCCGTCATCACTTTTAGATAGACCTGTTCCAACGTACGCGCCTCTTCCTGAAAAGCCATGACTGATGCAGATTTGGAAGACAGCATATTCAGTATCTGCGGATTTGATTCCTCGGGGCGCTTCACACGAACCTTCAAACTGGTCGGCGTTTGCGAAAGCAGGTCCACACCGTCGGGCATTTCAAAACCTGCCGAATCCCATGCTTCGCTAAATTTGACTTCGTATTCGGGCGCACCAAGCACCTGGCTCTTCAATTCATCCAATGTCCCCTGTAATAAAATACGTCCGCGATAAATAATCGCGATCTTGTCCGCCAGCACTTCCACTTCAGTCAGGTTGTGCGAACAAATGACAATCGTACGGCTGGTGGATTTCAAACGGGCAATCTCATCCCTCACCAATCGCGCGGATTCAGGGTCCATGGCAGAGGTGGGTTCATCGAGCAAAAGCACGCCGGGATCATGCATCATCGCGCGCGCCAAAGCCAGCTTCTGGCGCATCCCCTTTGAATATTCTCCGATCCTGCGGTGAGCCGCTTCCGCCAACCCGAAATATTCCAGCAAATTATTACTGCGTGTCCTTCGCGCAGACGGGGAAAGACTGTACACCTGCCCAAAATAATCAAGATATTCATTGGCTGTCATGCGCATGTATAGACCGTGCTGTTCTGTCAACACTCCCACGGAAGCACGGACATCGTGTCCGTTTTTGACAACGTCATACCCAGCCACGCGCGCCCACCCGCGCGATGGCTGCAACAGTGCTGTCAACATACGGACGGTAGTGGTCTTACCTGCCCCATTTTGTCCCAACAACGCCAATATCTGACCTGACTGCACGGACAGATTAACGCCGTCCACAGCCATAAAGTCATGGAATTGCTTGCTTAGATCCTCAGTTTCAATCATAGGTTTTCCTCATAGATAAAGAAACAGGCTATCACTATTTTATTACCCGCCTTGCTTTTACTTCTTCACAAAGACCTTACAATACCTGTGCAGCTCGTTGCCGCCAAAACAAGCATCCGCCTGCGCATAAAAAAAGCGCCGCAAAAAACAACTGGTTTACATTCCATCCATTTACCAGCGCCGCGTCAAGACGCAGGAATTCCAGCAAAAAACGGATGATGGAATAGACAACAAGATACACAAGGAAAAGGCCCCCTGCCTTTAGGCGCTCTGAAAACTTATATCCAAGCCATACTAAGAAAAACAGGTTCCCAAAATTAAGCAGGGATTCATACGCAAACAGTGGATGGTAAAAATGTACATTTTCGTATCCGCTTAAACGATTGGCGGGGTCTATGAATACCGCCCAGGGCATTTCTGTCGGCAATCCATACAATTCCTGATTGAAATAATTTCCGATCCGTCCAATTGCCTGTGCAAGGGCAAGACCAGGCGCAAGCAGATCAGCCAATTCCCAAAAAGGGAGTTCGTTTCTCCGCTCAAAAAGAAAGAGAACGAGGGTTCCGGTGAGGATTGCACCGGGAATTCCAAAACCGCCAGTCCACAGCGACAATGCGTCCAAGGGATGGGTGAGATAATATTTGGTGGTCAGACCAAGTTGAACCGAAGAAAGAGGCGGGGTAAAGATATGCCAGAGGCGCGCGCCAATCGTCCCCCAGATGATCAAAGGCAAAAAAAGATAATAGACGATTTCAGGGTCATAGCCGCGGCGCTTTGCCCGATACGCAGACAGCAGCGCCCCGGAAGCGACGCCGAACACAAGCAGAAAGCCGTTCCAACGCATCAACCACGGACCGATCAAAAAGCCTTCGCTCATTTAGTGTAAATATTCTTTCTTTTCTTCCCTGGCTTTTTGCATACGCACATGTCCCTGCACGCGGACATGAAGAATACGTTGAAGCGCTGTAATATTTCCCAGCAGGGCGATAATAAGGACTGCGATGAAAGGCTGATTAAAAACAAGCAATGGAATCAAAACGATGTAACGTTCCACGCGGGTAAGGATGCCGACTTTTGCGGTAAAGCCCAATCCCTCTGCGCGTGCCTTCACGTATGAGACAAGCACGGATCCCGCCGCTGCCGCGAAAGTAATCATCACACCGGGAGCATTTCCCTGCATCGCAAAAAAATACAGCAGCCCTGCAAAGGTAATCAGTTCCGCATAACGGTCGCTGACCGAATCAACAAAACCACCAAAGTCACTGGGTTCACCGCGCAGGCGCGCCATCGTTCCATCAAATGCATCCACAAGCACGGAAGCCAGCAAGACAAATGCTCCTGTGGTCATTTTCCCTTGCGAGATAAAGTATGCGCCGATTGCCGTTCCAACGAGACCAAGCAGCGTGATGGAGTTTGGGGTTAAGCCGAGGCGATTTAAAGACCCGCCAATGGGATCCAATATGCCTTTAAAAATAATTCTCAATCTATCCGTGAAAGTAGGTTTGAGATGATTCATCGAGGGCTCACAGATTCCTTTTATTCTTCGGATTTTTCATCATCCGCCAGATCGTCTTCGCTGACAAGAACATCGCGCTCTTTTCCGCCGCCGAGAGAGGGTCCAACAACACCCATCTCTTCAAGCTGGTCAAGCAAACGCGCGGCACGCGGATACCCAATCCGCAGGCGGCGCTGAAGCAGGGAAGCCGAGGCACGCTGGCTGCTCCTGACAATGGAAATGGCTTGTTCAACCAATCCATCATCTTCATTTTCAGCAGGTTCCTGCAGGAGTTTCTCCCAAGGCGGGGCTTCTTCCGTTGTGTCTGTATTCTTCTGCCAATGGGAAATGATGCGCTCGATCTCCATGTCGGTGATCAGCACACCCTGCGCGCGGACAGGGTTTCCAACTTCCGGGTTAAGGAAGAGCATATCGCCGCGCCCAAGCAGACTTTCTGCACCCGTGTAATCCAAAATAACACGGCTGTCGATACCGGATGCCACAGCAAACGCCAGGCGAGCCGGGAAATTGGCTTTGATCAAACCCGTCACCACGTCTGTTGAAGGACGCTGCGTGGCAACAACAAGATGAATACCCGTCGCACGCGCCATTTGAGCCAGACGGACAAGATTATGTTCGGTCTGGTCAGGTGCAGACATCATCAGGTCGGCAAGTTCATCGATCAGGACAACGATGCGCGGTAAAGCTTTTCCCTCCGCTTTACGCGTGATTTTGCGGTTGTAGGAATCCAGGTCACGAGCATGAGCGGATTCAAGCAGGCGGTAGCGATGTTCCATTTCAACAACCACCCAGCGTAGAACACCCAAAATACGCTCAAGATTGGTTTCCACTTTCCCATATAAATGCGGCAAACCGTTGAAGCGGATCAACTCCACCATTTTCGAGTCGATCATGACCATACGTAAATCTTCGGGAGCATTGTTCATGGCGAGGCAAGCCGCAATGGAAGTAATACATACCGATTTACCAGAGCCCGTGGAACCTGCAATCAGTAAATGCGGCATGCGGGACAAGTCAGCGATCAATGGCTGCCCCGAGACGTCACGCCCAAGGGCAATGGTAAGCGGCGCGCCTCCTTTGTAGAATGCGTCCGACTCAAGCAAGGTTTTCATGCGCACCACAGAACTATGCGTATTTGGGACCTCAATGCCAACATATGGTTTGCCCGGTACAGGCGCTTCGATACGCAAGCGTTGAGCGGATAGCGCCAAAGCAATATCTTTTTCCAGTGAAGCGATCTGAGCCACGCGGACTTTCATCTGCTGCAAGTCTTCTTCATCCGAGCCCGGCTTTTTGATAAACCCAGGTTGAACAGCGAACTGCGTGACAGAGGGACCTACCCGATATCCGATCACCGTAGCAGGAATGCCAAAATCTGAAAGGGTTTTCATGATCAACCCGGCGGTTTGGTTGATGGTACGTTCATCCGCTCGTGCGGAAGTTTCAGCAAGCAAAATGGTCAAAGGCGGCAGGTCTTCTCCACGCGGAGGCGGCTTGAGCGACTTCTCATCTTTTTTATTGGAAGATTTCAAGGAAGTGCGGAATTCAGGGGGTAATGGTTGAGTCTTCTTTTTAGGAGCAGAGGTCTTGGAACGTTCCTCTGCAGTTTTTTCTGCTTCAACAGGAACAGGCGTGGAAACTACCACGGGCGCAGTTTCCCCGGCAAGCCGCAATAGCCATGATTCCAGTTTTGTCCAAAAGCCAAAGCCGGTCGCCGTAGCAAGCACCCAAAAAACGAATATCACAAGTGTGCCGAGAACTGAACCCATGTAACGCCACGCCAGCGTAACCATGCCCCAGCCCAGGCGTCCGCCAGCCAGGCCGGATTCTGCCAGGAAGAGATTGTTGCCGCTCGAAGCAGCAAACAAGCCCAGGGTTAAGAGAGCGGCGAGTTCAAGGGCGATGATTCGTCCCCAACGCGCTTCACTTCGGTCTCGTCGAACAAGGGAATATCCAAAATATCCAATTCCAAAAATAATGAGCAGGCTGCCCAAGCCAAACCAACGCGTGAGCCAGCTGGCGACAAACACCAGAATGACTCCGTTCAAGAAGGTGGCGTTTGTGTTTTGCGCGGCTGGAGCGACGATTTGGTTGAAAACGTATTCCAAAACCGCAAGCAAAGACATGAGCGCAAAAGCGATCAGCCCAACGCCGATTGCATCACGAAGATAACGCCCAAATAGCGAGTAGAAGCGTGCCAGCCTGTCGAGCCAGTCGCTTCCCGAAGTAGATTCGGTTTGTGCAAATTGCCTGCTGCGAGGATTTTGGTTTTCAGACATTCGAGTTATTCAAATCTCATGCTCAAACCGAGGCGCTGATGAGAGGCATCCAAATGTAAAACGCGAACTTGAATCTGCTGTCCTTCAGAAAGAGTCTCGCGCAAAGGTTTGCCTTCGGCTTGCGGAATTTCGGAAATGTGAATCAAACCTTCCACGCCGGCATCCAGACGAGCGAACGCGCCAAAAGAAAGCACGCTGGTGATCAAGGCATTTTGAATGGAGCCTTCTGGAAAATCAACAGTCGCTGTCTGCCACGGGTTTGGCAATAACCGCTTCAAACTAAGAGCTACTCTGCAGCGTTCAGGAGCCAGATCGAGCACCTGCACATCGATCGTGCTGCCCATCGTCACAATTTGCGACGGATGCGTAACCCGCCCCCAGGACAATTCAGAAATATGGATCAATCCTTCAACACCGCCAAGGTCAATGAAGACGCCAAAATCCGTGATGTTGGTTACAACGCCCTGAACCCGCTGACCCGCTTGCAATGCATGGAACAATTCTGCGCGTTTGCCGGGTTCCGATTGCGCGGCACGTTCGGAAAAAACGACCCGTCCATCTTCGGGCACGCATTCAATGACTTTCAAACGCAGAGAACGCCCAACGTACGTTTCAAGATCATGTTCACGTTCGGCAATTTCAACTTTGCCCGCCAGATCGACCAGATGTGAGAATGGAACAAATCCATACAAGCCGTCGCCCTCCACAAGCAAGCCGCCGCGATTATGTCCAGTGACCGTCAGGTCTATGATCTGATCGCGCAAATAAAGGTCTTTGACCTGAGTCCAATTTGCGGTGACCTTTTTTTCCGGGGCTGATTGTTTCGCCTCGTCACTGACCTCAGACCTGTTCCCCGCCGAACGGATCGGAGCCGACCCCGACACACGATTCTCCTCCGCCAAGACAGACGCCCACCAGCCTTCGTCCACTTCAGGGATTGGAGTTTCATACTTTCTTTTTTGGCCAACCATAATGGCCTCCTTGTCTTACTTGATAAAATATGCGTAATAATGATACGCTTGTTTATTGATCTTGAAGGTTTGTTTCCATTTCGAGAATTGCCCTGGCGACAGCCTCCACAGCCACACGCTGCTTTCGATACAAATCTGCTTCAGACATGGCGAGCCGCGCCGCCACATCCCGCACTTTGCGCCCTTCGATAAATTTCATCTCCAGAATATTGTACAGAATCCATTCCGTGGTGAACTTTCTATCGCCTCGCGGCTTGACCTGATCCACCGCACGGCGCAATAAAGCTCGCAAAGCGTTTGCAGTATTGCCATCATCCTGTTCGGCCAGATTACGCACCATCTGAAGTTTGATCAACGGGTTATTTGTCAGTTTTGGGCCGCCCCAATAGTGCGTCAACGCATCCTTCACCCAGTTTGCAAGGTCCGCCTCTTCAAGAGCCGGTTCAGACATCAAACTGGTGCGGCTGTCATATCGTCCCGCTGCACGCATCCGCTGGATCATTTCCACTTGCGGCTGCAAATCTGCCAACGAACGAAATACACTCTGCTGCATTTGACGATCTTCCAATGCAAGCGCCGCACGGTCTGCCAGAAGCCACAAAGCATCACGCTGGTCATTTTCCATCGCCGGCTTTTCATGCTTTGCCACGCCCATCAAACCCAGCAGGGGAGGCAATTCATCCTGATCCATATCCAAATTTCTACGACGATGCAGGGGCAATACCCAGAAATTTCCCCATTGAAATTCACGGCGTGTCTCACCATTGACCTGTTCCATCGCTTCGGTCAAACTTTCCTGATCGAGCAATGTTCGATTCCCGGCCACTACAATTGGGGACAAGGTCTCATCATCCAGCGCAGCCACAAAAGCCGCGGGAGAACGCAAATGATCCCGTGCGGCAGCAAGAACTGCTTCAAGGAATTGCTGCAAATCACTCTGAGTAAGCAGGCGTTCTTCGATATTTTGAAGCAGAACCAATTCATTCCGGTCGCGTCCAAAAAACAGCCAACGTTCCCAAAGTGGAGCAGCAAATGTAATGGCGTGTTCCAAAAGCAGCACAGTCGCCACAACCGTAAAAGGGACAAAGGCATTATATGGAGAACCAAGCAATTCCCCACCACGGCGAACAATGGTCATTAAAGCAAGAGCGGCAGAGGCTACCACCGGGCCGCGCATGATCCATTTAAACAGGCGGCTTTTAATCACACGGTCTGGCCAGGAAACGCCAAAGAACGCAACGGCATACGCCATCAAAATCACCAACGCGCCTACGAGTAGATTGATCGCGGTTGCCACACCCCAAAACAAGTACTGATGTTGCGCGGCAATGCTATACCCGAACAAAAGATACGGGTAGGAACCAAGCGCCGGGGCCGTAGCGCCAGCCATCAGGTAGAGCATGCGGCGACGGCCTGAGCGGGTCAACATCAAACTGTAGGCACGCGCAAAATTGATCCCTGCCCAGACCATCGAAAATACATAGAACAGTGTAAATACTTCCGTCCAAATGGTGCGCAAAAGATAAGGCGCCGGCTTGCCATCGGGCACCATCGGACCCAGTAAATATCCAAACGCTAATAAAACAATGAAAAAAGTGGAGAGAACGTACATCCCGCGCACTGCAATTCGCCTGCGTCCGCGGGAGGGACGCCCGGCTGTTACAAGCAACGCATCAGAAAGATGAAGATATGCCGCCGGTAGATAAACAATACCAAACCACTGCAATCGCAGGAATAATTCAATCGCTTCGAGGGTCAGCGACTTATCCTGCAAAGCTTCAGATGTAAACACCACCACTACACATAGCAAAATGATCGCGAACGAACGCGCAACTCTATCACGCAGGTTAAATGAAAGCGCATAGAGAAACAGCGAAAACGCTGTTATGGCGATCCCCGCCGTTAATATCTGGTTGAGCGTCTGGATCCCCGCCAGAAGTGTTGCCGACCAACCGTTAATCATACAAACCCTTCCAATAAATGATTCGCAGCACCTGCTGCCGGTATTACTTTAGTATCTTCGCAAAAAAGACGGCTACATCCTGATTGATATAGTAATGGTCATTATACCCGCAGAATTCATATCCAAATTTTTGTGCAAGGCGGATGGCTGGAAGATTTTTTGCCTGCATCTCCAAGATCAGGCGACGATGCGATCTGGACGCCGCCCAATCCTGCCCGGCTGCCAATAAGGCTGCTCCCACGCCTTTGCGGCGATTTGCCGCATCCACCACCAGATCAGTGATCCCAACAACTGAAGCGGTACCCCGCTCCAACAGGCAGATATATCCCACGGGATCCGGCCCAATAAAAGCTGTGTACATCATGGATTTCCTCACCCAGTCATCGGCAAGAGCAAATGGATTATGGGGGTAAGCCACTTTGATGGTCCGCGGCAGGCGCACTTCACGGAAGGTGCTTGCCACCTGTCCATTCTCCCTCCGCAATTCCAATTGCCAGACAGACTCACTGCTTATAGAATGGTCAAATCCCATTAACCGGGAAAGGTCTGTGGCAACGGTTGGGCGTAATTGAATTTCAGGCATAAATAATTCCAGTAGTTTTATTGTAAGGGAACGACCCGCACCGGAACAACACAGGGCGGCAATATCTGTCCCTGATTATCAGTAACCACCAGGCGCAATTGGTAGTCACCTGGCGTAAGAGCAGTGGCATCCCAGCGTCCCAGGGAGCCGTTGTTCACTATGGCTCGCCCAGCAGAAATGGTTGCCCAGGTGTCGCTGCCCGTGGGAGCCACTTCGTATTTATAGAAACCAAAATTTGGAATATCCACAGTACCACTCAATTCAATGGCACCTTTAATTTCGTCGCCGGGCTGCGGAAAAGTAATATCGATCTGCGAAGGAATGCATCCCGTGCTGCTGGCCGCCGCTTGCGGAGGTAACCCTGAAAATTGGGTCATCATTTCAGCGGAAAGTGTGCCCAAGGGTGTGGAAATCAAGTCTAAGGTTGGGGTGGAGATAAATACTTCAGCGGGAAGCCCGGGGATGATGAACGTAGCCATGAAGAATTCAGCACAGAACAAGATCGCAATAAATGTTGAAATGGCAGCTGACCGGCCAAAACGGCGCGAAGAGAACTCACGTTCCAGACTATATACAGCTACCTGCCACTCCCTCCAAGACCGCCACAGCCAGCGAAAGGAGAATAAACCGCCTATTGCCAGCAGAATATAGATCAGCACCTCATAGGAGGCGAGGAATTTATAGAATTCAGCCATTCGCAAAACTTACTTACAACCCACGCAATACTCCACGGATGATCTTCTCAACCTTGGGAGTGATTACTCTACCAGCTTCAATAACCTCTTCATGGGTTGTGATTGTAGAACCATCCAGGTTAGCTTTATTACTAATGCCAGAAAGTCCAAGCACACGCATGTTCCCGTGACGGGCGATGATCACCTCCGGCACAGTGGACATTCCCACTGCATCTGCGCCTGCATTTCTCAAGAAGCGCAAATCCGCTGGAGATTCAAAAGATGGGCCGCTTAATCCTGCGTAAACGCCTTCGCGCAGTGTAATGCCATTTTCCTTTGCAACACCACGGGCTAGATCGCAATAAACACGGTCATACGGCTGGCTCATATCCGGGAAGCGGGGGCCAATTTCATCCAGGTTCGGTCCCATAAGCGGATTCAATCCAGACATACCCATAAGGTTTAGCTGGTCGGTAATCAGCATGACGTCGCCGGGTTCAAACTCGGGATGCACTCCGCCTGCGGCATTGGTCACGATCATGGATGGAATTCCCATGCGCTGCATCACTCGGACCGGCAGGGTAACTTCTCCCATGGTATAGCCTTCGTAATAATGGATGCGCCCCTGCATCACAAGAACGGGACGACCTTCCAGTTCACCAATAACAAATCGACCGACATGCCCATGGACAGTTGAAACGGGAAAGTTTGGCAAGTCACTGTAGGGGATGTGAACTGCTTCTCGGATGGAATCAGCCAGTCCGTTAAGTCCCGAACCGAGAATGATTCCAACAACGGGTTGAATCGAAATCCGACTCTTTATATTCTGTGCAATTTCGTCAATTTGAGCGAGGGAAATATAAGTTTGCATTATGGATACCTGTATCTGTATTTTTTACAAACAGGCGCGCCCCCAACTTAAAAGCCAATTTGCGTCCGGGATTATATCAGAAATCGCAGCTGGCTTTTTTGTCTCAATTTGAGTTTTATGGAGAGGTAGATAAATTCTGGTTCTTATGCTATCCTACCGCATCATGAAGCAGCCATTCATCCATAACCTAAACGCTTTTTCTTCAGGAATTTTGGGAGTCATTGGAGCCGCCCTGCTTTTAATTCCGGCTGAACTTAGAGTCATTAATACGTCTGAGTTTCGCTGGCTTTTCGCTGTGCTGGGTTTTGTTAGTTTTGCAACAGCCCTGTCGCTGGAAGTCGTTTCAATAATACGTGCGGGTCGGAAACGATCCATAATCATCCGGGGGGCAGCCGCAGCACTTCTTTTTATTTTCACCCGAATTTACTGGCAAGCCGGATATTATCTTGAAGGGATCATCCTGTTTTACACCGGGCTTGCGACCTTAACCTTACTCACCCCGCTCAAGAAATATTTTACACAGACCAACATCCTGAACCTGACATTTGTATTGATCGGTTTTACAAGCGGGATATTCCTGGCTGTTTCAAAAGCTCAATATGCCCAATACGACCTGGTTAATTACAAAACCTCCCTGGTGATCGGCTTTTTAGTAACGGCCCTTGCCGGGGGAATCGCAACAGTTGCACCATCTTTAAAACACAGCGGGTTTTTGATGCGCCTGCAGATCCTCCCCTGGCTGGGATGGTGTCTTATTTTTATACCGATCGTACCGATTGCGACTCTGTTGATCCCATTTTTAGCGATCATGGCAATGATAATGAACGACATCGTTCCGTGGGATTATTTGGACCTGACGAAAGATAACATTCTCGGATACAGGTCTGTCATGATAGCCGCCTCGCTGGAGTTGATCCTGCTGACATTTTTAGGCGTCCTGCTCCTGCTGCTGGACATTTCCATAAATGAAACTGCTGTTTCCATCGCAACCATTCGGGGAGTTACCTTTCTATTCTTTTTCATGGCTTCGGTCATCATTCATTATGAAGTCTTCACCATTCTTATGACAATCAATATCCTCCTGCAGGAATTGAAAAAAACGGAAGACGTGGGAGACCCAGCCAGTTCACGCAGCTTTGATTTTGGGAACTGGGGGCAGCAAATATCGTTATATCTCAGGCCTTTTATTCTTACACAGGAACTGACACGCATTCGAATAAACGCGCAGACAGACCAGATCGATTCACTAGCGCATCAAGTGGGGAATGAAAAGAAAAGAAACGCACAATTAAACCTTTTACTGGAATTAAGTCAGCAGCTTGAAAATCAATTAGACCAGCCGGTTGCGGCCCAACTTGCAGCCAACACGCTGGAACGGGCTTTGGAATGTTCATTGGCCTGCATTTATGTCAATGAATCGGAAAATCGGGAGTTCATGCTGCTGGCCGCCGCAGGACACCAGACCAACATGATCCCTGCTGGGTACCGTCAAAGTATTTCTGTCGGCGCAATTGGGCGGGCTATCCGGCAGAGAAAAACACAAATCATTAACGACATCCGCGAAGATGCCGATTACATTCGTTTTGAAAATGAAAACAGCCTTTCGTCATTAATTATTCCCTTGATACTCAATGGACATGCGAATGGAGCGATCGTTCTCAGCAGTGAAAAGACAAGCGCATTCAGCAGCATAGACATTGGGCTCGCAGAAGCTGTCGGCGCGGAATTGACCCGTTCCTGGGAGCGCTCAGGATACCATCAGCGTTTAATGAATCTCATTCAAGCGGGCAGCCAGCTTTCAGCCATGGTTGAGCCGGGAACGACTGCGCATGAGGTGGCATCGATCAGCAGGGAAATCCTGCAAGCCAGATTCACGTTTGTCCATATTCAGTTGGGGCAGGAAAGGAACTTTACCCAAAGCGCCTCGTCCGGCCCTGCGCCCAACCTGCTGAGATCCCTGCAAAATTCAGCCACTTCCGAGTCACTCGTGCTAATGGCTTTTCAAGCCGCCCAGCCATTCCGAATTCGCGATGTTAGAAAATACAGCGCCACATCACACCTGGATATTGACAACGCCGGGCTGCGGAGCATGCTCACCATTCCAATCCGCTGGCACCGCATGAACATTGGCGTCATTTTTGCGTTTGGGAAGCAGGATGGGGTGTTCTTTTCAGAAAACGACGAGTCGCTTGCAGAACTTCTTTCGATCCAGGCGGCGGGAGCATTCGAGAGCACCTGGCTGCAGCAGGAGCTTCGATCCTCCTTGCGAATCACTTCCCTGTTGTATCGGCTAAGCAATCAAATCATTCAAGCGGAAAATCTTGAAAGCGCCGCAGTGGATATTGCTAAAACTGCTCACAAACTTGCGAAAAGCATTACGACAGGCATTGTGCTGTTGAATGTTGATGGTGAAATTGAAGCAGAATTGGAAATTGATGAGACAGGAACGCATAGCGGCAATAAACACCCAATGGAACTCATCAAGGATGCGATGAATTCGGGCCAGCTTATTTATTTTTCACAAGGACATTCTGTCACCCGAACCTGCCTGCCCATCCAAACCCCCATTCGCAAATATGGCGCAGTTTGGATGGATGCACACGAAGATCAGGGAAATAAACCCGCGGCAAATCCAAACGATCTGCAGGCACTGGTCAATCAAGCAGCCATTGCACTGGAACGATCGCTCCTGCTGGTGGAATCGCGCCGTCAGGCAGTCGAGATCAAGGCTGCCTACGATATGCTGGAAGCTACCTACGACCAGACGCTTGCTTCTTTAATTTCCGCGCTGGATGCACGAGATCGAGAGACAGAAGGTCACAGCCTGAGGGTAAGTTCCATGGCGGCCAAACTCGGAGAGACCCTTGGGTACACTCATCAGCAACTAAAGGTACTGGAACGCGGGTCTCTTTTACATGATATTGGCAAGATCGGCATCAGCGACACCATTCTACACAAACCCGGTCCCTTGACCGCTGAAGAATGGAAAATCATGAAATTGCATCCAGATATCGGTGCAAAGATCGTAGAGGGAATCCCCTTTCTGCAAGATACGATTCCATTGATCCGTCATCACCAGGAAAGATGGGATGGCACCGGCTACCCCAGCGGACTCGCAGGAGAAGATATTCCAATTCTTGCCCGCATGTTTTCCATTGTGGATGCCTTCGATGCCCTGACCAGCAACCGGCCATATCGAACGAAAATCTCCACAGAAGAGGCGCTTCAATACCTGAACGAACAATCAGGGATTTTATTCGACCCGAATATCGTCCCAATCTTTGAGCAGCTTGTATTAAAAGATGAAACTGGATTTGTTTTCAGCGACTAAATATGGACAAGCATTCGAACAAATTTGGGTATGATCCTCAGGACAATCTGGCTTCGATCCTGCCGTCAGTGATCGCCGGCATAATCAGTTTGTCCATCACGATCATCGCCACCATTTTGTTCTACCCGCCGGCGGACCAGGTACACAGAAACATCCTGATCGCGTACGGCATTATCGGCTGCTTTTACTTGGGTTTTTATTATCGGAATTACATCCTATCCCCAAACAGCTCAAAATATGCATGGTACAACGCAGGAATTGCAGGCGCCGCACTGGGCCTGCTGCCCTATTTGATCCCTGTTGAACTCAACCACCTGGCGTATGCACTCGTATTCATGGCGGCGCTTGCAACGTCTGTTATTTCAAGCCGCAGACCAGCCTATTGTTTGATCGTGATAGTTTCCTTAAGTCATTTCGTTTTTTATCTCAATCACAGCTTGTCCTTGAGCGGATGGATTATTCACATTGGCTTTATCACCAGCGCGTTTATTTCTGTTGAAACCATACAACAATTAAAAACGATCTCACAAAAACAGATGAACCGTCTCGAGATCGTCAATGAAGTAAGCAAACAAATTGTCTCCACGCTGGATACGAAACAACTCCTTGCCCTGTTGGATGCCGAACTTCAAAATGTACTGGAAGCAGACACATACTATATCGGCATCCAAGAAGGCGACGAGCTTCTCATGGAGCTTTTCTATGATGACGGGGAATATTTCAATGGAACCAACATAAAACTCGAAGGAACCCTTGCCAACTGGGTCCTGCAAAATCAAAAAGTCCTCTTTCTCGCGGACATTCGAAAAGCGGAACCACTTGAGGGTGTAAAAATCTCGTTGATAGGAAAACCAAAAGACTCCCTTTCCTGGATGGGCGTTCCCATGAAGGGAATACACGTAAATGGCGTCATGGCCATCGCATCCTACCATGCAAACGCATTCAACCGCAGCGATTTTGAACTGCTCTCCAACATTGCACAGCGCGCCGCCCTCGCCCTGGACAACACCTATCACCATGCCCTTGTCCAGGAACAGGCAAGGCTGGACAGCCTCACCCGCGTATTTAACCACGGTTATTTCATTCAAAAATTAAGGGAACAGGCTGAAATTTGCCAGATGGAAAATCAACACCTTAGTTTGATCATGCTGGATATTGACTATTTCAAACAATTTAATGACTCATTTGGTCACTCAATCGGAGATGAAATCCTCATCAACCTTTGCCGCACGATCCGCCAGCACATAAAAAAGACCGACGCTGTCGGTCGTTGGGGCGGGGAAGAATTTGCAATCTCGCTCCCGAACACTGATATTCAACAAGCAATTCAAGTTGCCGGACGAATCCGTGAAACTCTCACATCCATCAAAATCAACCACAACAACCATGCCCAGATTCCCGTCCCAACCATCAGCATGGGCATAGCTGTCTTTCCCGAAGAAGCTGACGAGATCATCAAATTAATAGACCTAGCAGATCAACGTCTATACACGGCAAAGGAACGCGGGCGCGACCAGATCGAATCCACACCCATGACTACTCAATGACGCATATTATTTCAGTATTTCCGAAAACCCTTTGACAACCTTCTCCACCCCTTCATCATCCACCCAATAGTGGGTAACCAAACGAAAGCGGCGGGGACCCGCCCAATCCACCAGCACGCCATACTTCTTCATCTCTTCAATAATTTGATTTTCCGATAAAGCAATGCGATCGGCAAGATCGAAATACACCATATTGGACGCGGAGCGCGCATCCAGCTTTAATCCCTTCACCTGCTTCAACCCCTCAAACAGATTCTTCGCCCGGGCATGATCCTGCCCAAGCCGCCCTGTCATTTTCTCCAACGAAATCAACCCCGCCGCTGCCAGCACTCCCGCCTGACGCATCCCCCCGCCCAGCATCTTGCGCAGATGACGCGCGCGATCAATAAATTTCTTCATCCCCACCAGCATTGAACCGACGGGCGCAGCCAATCCCTTGCTCAAACAGAACATTACCGAATCAGCGGGGGCGGTTAAATCTTTTACATCCACATTCAGTGCAGCGGCAGCGTTGAAGATTCGCGCGCCATCAATGTGAAACTTTAAACCATTTTCTTTGGCGAGCTTCCCCACTTGCGCCGTGTATTCAGGGGTCAACGCAATACCACCGCAAACATTCTGCGTGTTCTCGATGCAAATGAGTCGCGTAATGGTGTGGTGCACATCCTCGGTCTGGATCGAGGCGCGGATATCATCCAGGGCAAGCGTGCCGTCAGGTTGATTTCTCACTGGATGCGGGTAAATTCCACCCAGCGCAGCCATCCCGCCTGCTTCATTCAAATAAATATGGGATTTCTCGCCAACAATCGCCTCATCCCCGCGCTGGCAATGGACAAGCAAAGCCAGAAGATTCCCCATCGTACCGGATGGGACAAAAAGCGCGTCCTCCTTGCCAAGCATGGATGCTGCCTTTGCCTGTAAAGCATTCACAGTCGGGTCATCCATATAAACATCATCACCCACCTCAGCCTCCGCCATCGCTTCGCGCATTTCAGGGGTGGGCTTTGTAACGGTATCTGAACGAAGGTCAACGAAATTCATGCTATTCATATCTCTTCACTTCCTCCAAAACAGTTTTCAGTTCAACTGGCAATTCAGCTTCAAAGGTTCTGGGCTGCTTTTCATTTGGCAATAGGATTTTCAAACGGCAGGCATGAAGAAAATGTCTGTTGATCTCAGCCGTTACCGTGCGCTTCCCATACACTGAATCGCCCACGATCGGGCATCCCAAAAACTGACAGTGCAAACGAATTTGATGTGTGCGCCCGGTATGCGGGCGAAACTCCAACAGGGTATGGTTTTTAAAGCTTTCCAGCGTTTTATATTCGCTAACGGATTCGCGCCCTTTGCCTGCTGGCACAATTGCCATTTTTTTACGCGCCTTTGGATCTCGCCCAATGGATGCCTCCACGCGGCCTGCGGGTGTGGGCGGTTTTCCATCTACCAGGGCAAGATAGGTCTTCTCCACTTTTCTCAAGCGGAATTGGTCTTGCAGCCAATTATGCGCGCGCTCGTTTTTTGCCAGCACGATCAATCCTGAAGTTTCCTTATCCAGCCGATGCACAAGTCCGGGGCGTTCCTCTCCACCAATGCCTTCCATATCAGGGTCATATCCCAAAACAGCATTAACCAAAGTTCCCGAGGCATGTCCAGCAGCAGGATGAACGACCATACCCGCAGGCTTGTTAACCACAATCAAGTCATCATTCTCAAAAACGATATCCAGCGGGATATTCTCGCCTACCAGTCCACTTGGGACAGGCGGTGGAATACGCACTTCCACTTCATAGCCGTTATCCAGGGATTGCCCTGATTTTTTTGCAGGGACGCCATTGATCGAAACAAAACCATCCTCGATCAATCCCTGCAAACGCGCCCGCGAAAACTCGGGCAGGCACATCACAAGGAACTTATCAAGGCGGCCAGCCTTTTTATCCTCATACTTAAACTTTTCCACTCGTTCGCTCATGATATCTCCCCTTCAGTTGGTGTTGACATAGTAGGTTTTCTTCTTTCATGGATAAACACGATCAAAATTAACATTGCCACGCTGACGTTGATACTGGCATCAGCCACATTGAAAATATAAAATGTCCCCACGGAAACAAAGTCCGTTACACTGCCGATGGACAGACGGTCTATTAAATTCCCGATCGCCCCGCCAATATAAAGACCTGCAGCCGCCATCGTCCAATCGTCGACGAAATCCATGGTCACCACATAGTAAATGGCGCCGAGGATGATCAACACAGCCAGAACCGCCAAAAAGACCTTGGCGTTCTGAAACATCCCAAAAGATGACCCGCTATTCTGGATATATGTGATTCTGGCATACGGAGAAAGCCAGTTTAATGAATCAGGCAGCCAGGATGTATTAATTGGAATATTCTCGCGCACCAGCCATTTTGTGCATTGGTCAAAAGCAACAATCAATGTTACAGCAACCAGCAAAACGGAATATTTTTTTCGAGTGGTAATTTGTTCTGCCAAAAGCGTGGGTTTCTCATCCATTTCGCAGGCTAACTTTCTTCTGCAGAACGAGTCGAGACTTCAGCCTGACCTGGTTTTTCAACAACTTCTTCCATAGCCTTCGCGATCTTTTCCTGTCTCTCCTTGAACCATACTCCCAGCAAAAGAACAGCCACGCCTATTGAGATGGAAGCATCTGCAACATTGAAAACAGGGAATACTCCAATGGAAATAAAATCCGTCACCTTGCCCATCATCAAACGGTCAATCAGGTTGCCGCTTGCGCCTGCCAGCTGCAACCCCATTGCGATCTTTAATGTCCAATCTTCGTTCTCCACATGCGGGAAATAATAAATAATGGCGCCGATCACAATAAAAGCCAGGATTGTAAAAATAAGATTTCCGTTCTGGAACATACCAAACGCCGCGCCGCTGTTATACCAATGCACAATGCGCGCATACGGGCTAAGCCACATCATTGACTCGGGCAGCCACATGCCGCCAAACTCGATATTCTCGCGCACCAGCCACTTTGTCCATTGATCAAGCGCAACCACCACACCCGCCACACCAAATAAGATTAAATAATCTTTAACTCTCGAATTCAACTTCACACCTCGTCTCAAAATTGTGCGCCTATTGTACCGCACCGATATAAACCCTTGGCACACGCGCGCTAATATTCGTCATCACCTCATACTCGTTCGTGCCCGTCCAGTCGGCAAGCTCTTCAGCAGTGATTCCACCGCCCAACAAAGTGACCTCACTCCCCACCTTCACATCGTCATCGCCCACACTCACCATGAATTGATCCATACAGATGCGCCCAACCTGTGGATACGACTTCCCGTTGATGACGACCCGCGCTTGATTTGTCATTCTGCGAAAATATCCATCCGCATAGCCGCACGGGACAGTGACGATTCTTGTCTGCGCCCCAGCCTGCCACAACGACCCATAACTGACGCTTCGCCCCGGCAGTGTGACCTTGCTGTACGCCACCTTCGATTTCCAAGTGAGCGCAGGTTTCACATCGATCTTCGTCTGAATATCCCGTCCGGGATAAACGCCATAAAATAAAACGCCGGGGCGCACCATATCCAGATGCGCTTCTGGCAGATTCAGAATTCCACCCGAATTGCAGACATGCCGCATGGGCATGGGCAGGCTGTTCTTTTCGTAGAAATGCAATACTTCCTGAAAGCGTTCAAGTTGAAGAGACGCGGGTGTCACACTTGCATTTGTTTGCTCGGAATTAGCAAGATGAGTATAAATCCCCTCTACACCTAAGTGACTACACGCAAGCGATGTTTTGATGAACTTTTCCGCTTCATATTCATGGACCCCCACCCGCTCCATGCCTGTGTCAATTTTCAAATGGACTTTGAGTCTCTGCCGGGTAGATTCTCCCAATTGTTCAGCAGCAGTTAACAGGTCAAGCGAAGAGGCGGTGAGAATTAAATCGTGCTCAAAAAATAAAGGCAATTGTTCGATCAACGTGCCGCCTGCAACGAGGATCGGCTTCTTGATCCCAAGCATGCGCAATTGAATCGCTTCTTCAACAAGCGCAACGCCAAGATAATCCACGTAGGGTTCGATGAACGGAGCCACGCCTTCGATGCCGTGGCCGTAGGCATTGGCTTTGACCATCGGCATGATCTTTGCTTTCCCAACATGCGCGCGGATGGCTTCAAGGTTTTTCTTTAGCTGTTCGAGATTGACTTCAAGATAAGTGGGACGCATGATTATTTGTGAGTGGGATTCGCCCGCCAGTGATATTCGACATCAGGTTCGGACTCGGGCGCCGGGCTGACGCCAAATTTTTCAGCTACAAAACCGTTCTTTTCATAAAAGGCGCGCGCCATTTTATTGACAACATGTGTATAAAGCCAGATATGTTTCGGTAAAAGTTCGCGGGCTTTCATGAGCAACGCCTGCCCAACACCTTGACGGTGATAATCCGGGTCCACATACAGACGGTCAATAAAATCGCCCTGGATCGCGAGAAAACCGATCGGGACATTATCCCGTTCGTACACCCAAATTTGATTGTCGGGAACGACTGCATTCCGAAAATATTCGCGCGCGCCTTCCAACTCAAAGCCCATGCGTTTCATCAGATCGGGCATGGCGGTGTGCATGGCTCTAAACCAAAAGGCAGTTACAGCTTCAAAATCGTCTTCACGATACAAACGGATCATTGCGCTCCTGTTAAAAAATAAGTGGACGGCGTATGCCGTCCACTTATTTTACTTGCAAAAGTTGATTATTAATGCCATGCGCCAAGAATGGCACCGAACAAGAGGAAGTTGACAAGGTGGTTGCCAATTTCAATTGCCCAGATCTTCAACCCGTGACCTGCAAAAAGTTTATTGACCAGATACGTGGGGGCAACAAAACCAAGCCAAAGCATAAATCCAATCCGGGCGCCGGAAGCTGCGTCTACGCCGCCCATGAAGTTGACCATCAACGCCATGGCAACTGCCTGAACGAATGAGGAAAGCACTGTCAGACCCCATGTCATACCCATATTTTCCATGCCGGGCTGTTCCCTGCCTGCTCCAACGACCTTCCACCACATTGGGAAGAACGTCTTCGGGTTGTACCAGATCGACCCGCTGATCATACTCACCACAACGCAAACCACAACCGCTAGCCAATTAATTGAACTAAAATCCATTTCAGCCTCCAATTTTAAAGTTGAACGGCACGCGCCGATCCAGTAGAAATATTATATCAGAACATTTGTTCTGTTTCAAGTCCCGAAAATAAAATTTCGCCCTGACTTTTCGATCAGGGCGAGTTCGGGTCTATATCTTTCCAGCTACATAATCCAGCACGTCGATCTTGGTGAGGATGCCGATCGGTTTGCTGTTTTCCACAACAATGAGGGCATAACCCGCCGTAAGGGACGGCATAGCCTCTTCCAGCGGGGTTTCAGGCGGGAAGACTGCCCCGGCATTTTGCACGAGATCGTCGATCTTTTCATCATTATTGTGCTCGTGCTTTTCAAGCATGTGATTGAGCAGGTCCACTTCTTCGATGAGACCCGCAAGCGATCCATCCGCGCCGACAACTGGCATCTGGGATACTGCATTTTGGTGCATCACTGACACCACTTTGCGGATCGAATCCCCAATCGTCGCCGTGATCAATGCCTTGTTTGGCTTCGCAATCAACAGGTCGCCCAGAGCCGTTTCTCCGAATTCCATCGAGAGAAAACCGAATTCGCGCATCCACTTGTCATCATAGAATTTCGAAAGATAACGAGATCCCGAATCGGGAAGAATCACCACAGGGATGCGTTCCGCAGGAAGCTTGCGGCAATATTTGAGAGCGCCCGCAATCGCGGAGCCGGACGAACCGCCCGCGAAAATTCCCTCCTGCCGAACCAGTTGACGCGCCCACAAAAATGACTCGCGGTCACCCGCGCGTTCAATGGCATCCACCACGGTGATGTCCATGGCGGAGGGCAAAAAGTCTTCACCGATGCCTTCCACTTTATAGGTCTTGGGATAAGCGCCCGGTGGAATCTTGCCTTTGTTCTGCCAAATTTCAGTGAGAATCGAACCTTCGATATCCACACCGACGATCTGAATGTCCGGATTCTTGGATTTAAGATAGCGCCCCACCCCGCTGATGGTTCCGCCTGTGCCAATGCCGATGATGACATCGGTCAATTTGCCTTCTGTCTGCTCCCACAACTCGGGGCCTGTGCTGATCTCATGAGTCTTTGGGTTATCGGGATTGTGATATTGATTTGCCAAAATTGCGTTCGGAGTTTCACGCGCAAACTTCTTGGCGACTTCATAATAAGAGCGCGGATCGTCGGGTCCAACGGCGGTAGGAGTGATGACGACTTTCGCGCCATAGGCACGCAGCAATAAAATCTTTTCGTTGCTCATCTTGTCAGGCATGACGAAGATGGTTTTGTAACCCTTCAACGCCGCCGCAATCGCGAGACCGACGCCCGTATTTCCAGAAGTCGCTTCGACAATGGTGCCACCGGGCTTGATCTCACCCCTCTTCTCGGCCTGCTCGATAATATTTGCCCCGACTCGATCCTTGACCGAACCGCCGGGATTCATGAATTCCAATTTCGCATACAATGGGACGGGCAAATCTTTCCCTATTCGTTCCAACCGGACCAGCGGCGTATTCCCCATCGCGCCAAGCACATTATTAAAGACTCGTCTCTCTTTTGATTCGGGTAATCCTGTCATTCTCTCTCCTTGGTTGGAGGGTATTTTACCGTAAAGAGCAGACCTCCGAGTTCTTTGCAAAGCACACCCTAGGGGTGAAGAACTCGGAGGTCGTAAATTGAGGAGCCAGTATTTTAAAACTATGGTGAACTGGCACAACGAAAACCAAGGTTATAGCCGAAAGTCGACGGTACACTCCAATAACGATCCGTGGTTCGAACATTGAAACCTTCGTGATCTGATGAACCACCGCGCACCACTCGATATTGACCTGTATCCGGCCCCAAAGGATTGAATAAAGGCGAATCCCTGTAATATTTCGTGCTGAACCAATCATTGACCCATTCCCAAGCATTGCCTGCCATATCATACGCGCCGTAAGGGCTTTTGCCAATTTCATAACTTCCAACAGGGGTCGTACCTTCGACGCAACCTCCGATTTTCCCGTAATAATTTGCAAAAGAGCAATCAATATTATCACCCCAAGGATAGATGCGTTTTGTTTTTGTCCTATCATCCCAACTGGCGGCTTTTTCCCATTCGGCGTCTGTGGGTAAACGGCGCCCCGCCCACTGACAATATGTGTTCGCCATAGCCCAATCTACAAAACCAACAGGATTATTGTCTAATTCCGCACGGCTGTAATAGGAATGAGTATATAGCGGAGGCTGGCATATGCTCGCATCCACGCATTTGGTATACATGGCTTTGGTCACTTCGGTTTGATCGATCCAGAAAGCATTCAAATTAACTTCGTGAGGCGGTTCCTCGCCTATAAACTGATTCAATTGACAATCGGAGCGAAAATTTTGGCATATTGCCAATGCCTCTTCAGATTTTTCCCCCATGATGAATTTTCCCGCTGGAACGTAAAGCAAAGTCATCCCATCTTTATCTGAAATCATAGTCGAGCCAATACTAGGAGTTTGTGTTGGAATTATCAGTTGCGTTGCCGTTGGAATTACTGTTAGGGCCACTGTCTGTGTTTTACATGCGCCAAGAAAAACAACCAAAACTAAAACAGCAATTAAATTTGCTTGCGAGGCATGACAAAGAAAAACGCGGAGAGGTCGTGGCATATTAGTTAATATCCCAATGAGAGAATTATAAGCCGAAGAGCATCAAAAAGAGCCATTTTCCACAAGACAACTCTCATGGAAAATGGCTCTTTCTTTCCTTTTTCTTCTTTCCAAATTATCGACAACCCCAACAACCTTAAACCTGCGACCTTCCACCTATAAGCCTTAATACACCGGCAAATTCGTATCCACATCCTTTGCCCAGGCGTTGATTCCGCCTTTGAGGTTCTTCACTTTCTTAAAGCCTGCGCTGGCAAGCAACTCCAGCGCGCGCGTGGAACGGGTGCCGCCTTTGCAGAAGACAACCATGTCATCGGCGCTGTTTAGCTCGGATAAACGTCCAGCCAGTTGACCCAGCGGAATATTGACTGCGTTCGGCAGTGCAGAAATCTGCAATTCGTGCGGCTCACGAACGTCCAGCAATTTGAGGTGATTGGTCTTTACGCGCTCGGCAAGTTCCTGAGCCGTGATGTCAAAGCCTGCGCCCGCTGAACCCTCGTCCCCGTGATCGTGACCCGGCACACCGCAGAACTCTTCGTAATCGATCAATTCCTTGATATCAGCATTCGGTCCGCAGACGCGGCATTTGGGATTCTTCTTAAGCTTGACGAAGTCAAAAGACATGTCCAATGCATTATACAAAAGCAGGCGTCCGATCATCGGGTCGCCAATGCCGAGGAGCACTTTCAATGCTTCGGTAGCCTGAAGCGTCCCGATCGTGCCGGGCAGCACGCCAAGCACGCCGCCTTCCGCGCACGAAGGGACGAGTCCCGGGGGAGGCGGTTCAGGGAAGAGACAGCGATAGCAAGGTCCTTCCTTGGCATAGAACACGCTCACCTGCCCGTCAAAACGAAAGATGGACGCGTACACATTTGGCTTGCCGAGGAAAACTGCAACATCATTGGTCAAATAACGGGTGGGAAAATTATCCGTACCGTCGAGGATGATGTCATAATCCCTGGCAATGCGCATCGCATTTTCAGACGTGTACGGCTCGTTGTAAACATCCACTTGAATATCGGGATTCAAATCCAACAGCTTGGCTTTCGCGCTTTCCACTTTCAACTTTCCAATCGTGGATGTGCCGTGGATGATCTGGCGTTGGAGATTGGACGAATCGACGACATCATAATCCACGAGTCCGATGCGCCCTACCCCCGCCGCAGCCAGATACAAGGAAACCGGCGACCCCAACCCGCCAGTTCCCACAACCAACGCGGACGAATTTTTCAGTTTGAGCTGACCATCCAACCCCACTTCGGGAATCAACAAGTGACGCGAATAACGCAGAATTTCTTCGTGATTTAATTCAGGCAGCATAATATTAGCCTCCAGCAATGGACGGGATCAACATGATCTTCTCGCCGTCTTTGACAGGAGTGTTCACACCCTGCAAATCCTTGATGTTGTGTTCACCCACGAACAAATTGACGAAGGGTCGCAAATCCCCGCCATCATTGAACAAATGCGGTTTGAGCGTTGGGTATTGGTTGGTGAGGTCCGTCAGCGCCTCAGAAATGCTTGTGCCGTTGACAGTGACTTCGGCTTGTCCATTGGTGTAGGCACGCAACGGAGTTGGGATTCGTAAAACGGGCATGAAGAGTCTCCTAAAATTTTATTTTGTCATAACACGGTGGTCGAGTAGCCCCGAGTGCTCTTCAAGGGGCATATCAAGACCACCACTTGATAATAAGCTTTTCATTCGCTGGTGGTTTCGACACCTGCACTTGCGTACTGGTGCAAGTGTACGGGCGAGAAAAACACTCACCTTACTCAACCACCGGAGATTACAACGTTTGTATCTGTTCCATCAACTTCTCAACACGAGCCACGCCGTTATTGACATAACGAGCCTCGCCCCGAGCATCGAGCAGGAAGGTTGTCGGCACGCTCATCACGCCCCAGGTCTTCGCGAGGTCGGGGCGTTCGGTGGCGTCAATTTCAACCACATGCAATTTCTCACCGAGCAGGCTGGTCAGCTTGTCCAATGCGGGGCGCTGCACGGACTTACAAGGCGCGCAATCAGGCGTGGTGAAATATACGATCACAGGTATATTCGGCAGTGGGTTCGGCAGGGAGGTTAAACTACTCTTTGCGCGTGACAGTAAAAATTGATTCGCCAGCCAATACATGCCCACGCCTAAAAATATAATACCAATTGCAGAGACAAAACGCAACAAGATTTCCGAGTTCATGCGGTCACCCCAGCTTTCGGCTTTGCACCGGGGAAGGTTCCCGCAGGTGGCTGCTTTCCAAAACCGGGCAGGTTAAATCGTGCGAGCCAGTAATACACAGCGCATCCCACGCAGAAACCGCCAAAGGCATTTAAGGAAGCGAGGGCGATCACGATCCAGACTAATGTCCAGCCCAGGCCAATGAAACCCAGGAACAGAGAAATCGCACCAACCAATAGAAATGAGAAGCCAACGATCTGTGAAAAACGATGCGGTTCGGGGTTATCTTCCAGCACATCGGGCTTCATCCATCCACGCGGCTTAAATATGGACTTGTACACGAATCCAAAACCGGGAGTTTTCAAAACGGCGCCAATTCCCAACACCAAAGCCACAAAGGCAGTAAGGATGGGTTGATTGATGATAAAAGCCAGAATGTTCAACAAGATAATGAACAATTGATTCGTTTTTAACGCGGAATGATCCACTTTTTGTAAGGTTTGCGATGTCATATTAATATCCTGTTTTTTATGGCAGTGATGTTCGCCCTGAGCGGAGCCGCGTCTTTTGCGGAGCAGTCGAAGGGCAGTTCAACCACCAAAGTCATTATAGAATTTTTATCTCTTCTTCTTCATACTTCGAACGATCTTCCACCAGCCGCCATGAGCGGTGATTGACCGCCTTGCCCGCATCCACGCGCGTGATGACGTAGGAGAAAAAAGGCTGCGCCCATTCACGGTCATATTCAGACGGGATGTTCGGGCAATCGGGGTGTGAGTGAAATACGCCGATCAAACTCAAGCCAAGACGGTCAGCTTCCAATTCAGCCTTGAGATAATCCTCAGGCGTGAACAAAAATCGGTTGTGGCGAGCCTCGTACTCACGTGCATTGGGCAAAGACAAAATCTGCCGCACCTCGCCCTCCACGCCGATCAAAAAGCCAGCCCCCTCTTCAGGGTAGGCTTCCTCAACATGCCTGCTAATTTGTCCGATCAATTCACCTGGAACTGCCAGCATTACTTACTCTCCCACAAACTTGTATCGCTCAAATACTTATAGCCAGCATCGGGGAACAGTGTCACTACAACGCCTTCATCTAATTCACTTGCCACTTGAAGCGCAGCCACAACCGCAGCCCCGGAGGATATCCCAACAAAGAGACCTTCCTCCCGCGCCAAACTGATCACCATCTCATGCGCCGCCTCTGTCTTAACTGCGAGCGGGGTACCAGCGAACGACTCATCATAAATCCCAGGCTTGATCGCAGTCGGCATGTGCTTAAGTCCTTCCAAACCATGGAAAGATGCATCAGGTTGGAAAGCCAAAATCTTCACATGCGGTAATTGCTCACGCAGATAACGTCCCGTGCCCATCAACGTGCCGGAAGTACCAAGACCTGCAATGAAATGAGTTATTTGCTCGTCCGTCTGGCACAGGATCTCTGGTCCCGTGGAGATGTAATGCGCCTGCGGATTGGCAGGGTTGTTGTATTGATTGGCATACCAATACAAGTCCGGCTTTTCAGCGGCAAGTTCGCGCGCTTTCAAAATCGCTCCATCCGAACCTTCGAGCGGATCCGTGAGAATCAATTCCGCGCCGAGGGCTTTGAGGATGGAAATGCGTTCGGAACTGGCGCTGGCAGGCAACGCCAATGTGACGGGAATCCCCAACGCTGCGCCAAAGGTGGCGTATGAAATTCCCATGTTTCCAGATGTGGAATCCAGCAGGCGTTTGCCATTGCCCAAGTCGCCATTCAGGATGGCGGTCTGGATAATGTTCAACGCAGGTCTGTCTTTGACAGAACCTCCGGGGTTAAACCATTCAGCTTTGGCGAATATTTGGACACGAGGAGACAGGCCGAGGCGCAGCCGGCGAAGCGGAAGGAGAGGTGTATTCCCAACGTGAGCGGGCAGTCCATTCAGCGAACGTAAGTTTGATTCAGCTAATCGAAAGTCTAGTAAAGTCATGAAATCTCTTAAATCAAAAAGCAGCCAACGGGTAAACAAAAAGACGGCGAACAAACGCCACACTATGCAAAATTCTGCAAGCGGGGGTCGTCCTACCGTCTGATTCCGTTGACTGCGGAGGGTCTGTCTCAGGCGGCGGCTACGAGCCCCGCGATAGACACAAGCAATGTAAGTAAAGGTTGGATGATTTCATTTTCGATTAGATGTTGGTTATTTTACGTATCTTACCCGATTTGTCAATGAAAAAATTATCCCCCCGCTGCGGATGCCATCAGGATGACCTTGTCCCCTTCTTTTAGTTTCGTATCCATTCCGTTCAATTCCTGCAAATGAATGCCGTTCACAAAAATATTGAAGTGCCTGCGCAGGTCACCCTTTGCATCAAGCAAATGCGGTTTCAGCGCGGGGTAAAGAACGAGGATATTGTCGATCAATTCGGCAACTGAGGAACCGCTCACTTCAAATTCGCTCTGGTTATCCACATAGAATTTCATCAACGCGGGAAAGCGGACAGTAGGCATGTGCTGATTTTACTGTGAGTCGGTTGCCTTTGGCAGGGAAATTCCCTATAATAAATACACCAACAAAGGAGACTATGATGGCACTATATAAAATCATTGCAGGGACATTTCACGTAAAAGGCTTTCAACCCGACGGCGACTCGATCCGTTTTCAGGCAAATAAAGCGGAGAATTGGGATTTCTTCGAGTGGGGCACTCCCGCTCTCAAAGCCGCTAAAAAGAAACAACTGCGCGTGGAATCGATTGACGCGCTCGAAACACACTATGAAGGCTATCACCAGTCGCGGGCATTTGCGATCGCCGCGCTGGAATCTTTATTGGATATGCTCAACATAAAATCGGTGATATACAGCCTGAGCGTAACCCAGATCGTGGATGCGGACGACGGCAAGGCAGGCTTCATTGCCTCCGCTTCGACAGACCGCTTCGGACGCCCAGTCAGTTATCTCTTTCCAAAAAACGCAAAACTCATCGACGGCGCCGTTATGGATTCAACTGCACTGCCGGTGGAAGACTCGCTCAATTTTCAATTGGCGCGCGAAGGATTGGTCTATCCCACCTTCTACACCTCAACCGACAGAATCTTCGCAGAAAAGATTCGCGCAGTGGTAACCCGCGCCAGAAAAACCAAGCGCGGAATCTGGTCCATTGACCGCACACCCGATTTCACACTGCTTGACATGCGGACTCTGCAGGAAGATGTTTTGGTTTTGCCAAAACTCTTCCGACGCCTGGTAGGTTTCTTTGATAATTATTCAGATTTCGGGAAACTGGAAGAATACATGGCGAAACAAAGGGATAATCTCGTCCTGTGGGACGGCACAAAGAAAAAGTCCCTTGCAGATTTGATGAAGATCACGGGGCGGCGCTTGCAACTGAAAACACCCGTGGAAGATATTTTATTTTCCCCCAAATAATCATAAAACGTCCCGAAAAATTTTCGGGACGTTTTATGATTTAAGGAAAATACCTCTTCAACATCTCATCGGCTAACGCCGCATAATTGCCGCCTGAGTCAGCGTCACGGACAAAAGTCAATTGATTGAACGCGGCGGCGCGGTTTCCCTGAGCAAGATGCGTCATGGCAAGATGAATGTGCGCGGGAAAATGATTCGGGTAATCGGCAATAACATCCAGCAATGTTTGCTCCGCATTGGCATATCGCCCCGAAGACAGATATGCCCAACCCAAAGCGTCCAACGCAAAAGGATCGTTCGGCGCAAGCTGTGCGGCATTTTGCGCGGCAGGCAAACCGATGTCTTCCACGTTCACCCTGTTCTCCGCACAAAAAACAGCCAACAGCCGCCAGTACGTTGGATCAGTCGGGGCAAGTTCAGCAGCCCGTTGATACCTGTTCAATGCAGAAGTCAGGTCACCCAGCTTAAGATATGCGTCTCCCAGCGCTGCCTGCCATGCAGGGTTGGCTGGGTCAAACTCTGCGGCAAGCGCATATTCAGCACGCATCTGTTCGTATTTTCCTTGACGATTCCAATACAAGCCGCGCAGCGCTCGAACGATGACCGATTTATGATCAAGGGTCAATGCGCGATCAAGTTCCACGCTTCCATCCTGACCGATCTGCTGTTTCGCTTCGCCAAGCCACGCCCACGCCTCAGCATTTTCCCCGTCCAATTCGATTGCCTTCTCAAATGCCGCAAGCGACAATTCCCATTCCTGTACGAGACCGAGAGCGCGTCCAATCGTCAGCATTTGCTCAGATGCGTCGGGCTGCGTGGCTGATAGATTCAAGGCAGCGATTAATGTCTGCACAGCCGAATCAGTTTCAGGGTCCAGCGAAGAGGCGAGCGTTAATTCCGAAAGAGCCTGTTCTGGGGCAAGGAAGGTCAACAGGAGACCAAGTCTATAATGAGTGTAGGCATCGCTGATATCGAGGCGCAATTGATTCTGAAGTGCGTCCCGCTCGGCAGGCCAATCTTTTTGGCTGCGATAAATGAAGGCAAGCCCGGAATACAGCGAAGCGGAATCGTAAAAGCGCAAACCCTGCTGATATGCTTGCAGCGCAGAAGGCGTCTCGTTCATGTTCAGATAGGAATTTCCCAATGCTAGCCAGCCTTGTTCAGTACGCGGTAAAGACTTACTCAGATAAGCAATCGCGGTTGAATAATCGTTGCTTGCATACGCAGCGATACCCGCCTTTTCCAAAAGGTCGCTACGCCAGGGGAGCAGGCGCGCCGCCTGCTGATAATATTCGAAAGCTTTCGCGTAATTTTGCGCGGCGAATTCAGAGTCTGCGCGTTTAATGGAAGAATACCCTGTAAAAATAACAGGAATTAGGATGGCAGCCAAAATTACTGCGCTTGCGTACCAAATGGAATTTTTGCTATTGAACATCGTAATGATAATTATACGTTGGGTGGGACATATTTTTTGAACTGGCAGTATAATCGTGAGTGCATGAACGCATTTACCAGTTTAATCCTCACACAGCTGACGGTTCCCCCCGGGGATTTAATTTATTATATAGTTTTGGTGTTCGCCGTGGCGAGCGCGCTGCAATCTGCGTTTAATCACTGGCGGGTCAGCGAATTTCCACAGGCAAAACGCGCTTTTGTGGGGCTAGGCATTTTACTTTGCGCGCAAATTTTCATGTTCATTTTCAGCGGGCTGGGCTGGCAGCAAATTGTCGAACCAAGAACGATTCTGCCGCCAATGGACAGGGCTTTCATTCTGTTCGGCATCATTTGGATCACCTGGCTGTATGCCTTTCCTGAGCCAAACCGCGGGGCAGACGCGGCAGCGACGCTGCTAAGTCTGCTGATATTGGTAGCTTTGGGAGTAAGCCTGCTCACATGGCAGACTCAGATCGCCGATCCTCAGTTTGCCTCATTAAGTTACAATCAGACCGTTGATGATTGGCTGTGGCAAATCATCTCACTTTTCATGGCATTGGTCGGCATTACCATTCTTTTCATCCGCAGGCCGGACAGCATGTGGAATGGGGTGACTTTGCTATTCCTGGGTTTTCTAGGCCATGTGGGTCATTTATTGTTTCAAATTGAAGGAAACTATTCGGGAATCGTGCGTCTGGCATACATGGCGGCGTATCCCATTTTGTTGACACTGCCGCAACGGTTCGCCACACCGGGACAAATCACGGTTTCTGCTCCTCGGCCGAAAGCAACCAAGCAACAAGATACTGCAAACCCGGAACGCAGACGATATAGCACCGATCCAAAAACCTTCCATGCCATGCTCGCGCTCGCGGCAGAGTCGAACCCGACAAAGGTCAGCCAGGCGGTTACCCGCGCCATTGCTCAGACAATGCTTTCTGACTTGTGCTTCATGATCTATCTGACAGACAACAACAACCAGATGGTGATTGCCGGCGGATACGATCTTATCCGTGAAGACAGTTTAGAAGGCGGTTCGCTTAATAAAGGTTCCATTCCCATGCTGGCAAATTCCCTCCAGCGTGGGCGTCCCTTGCGAATGCCTGCCAGCAGTACTTCCGCAGACATTAAAGGACTTGGGGATATCCTTGGCTTGACCAATCCCGGTCACTTATTGAGTGTGCCGATCCTCACCCCGGAGAAAGAATCACTGGGCGGTCTGCTTTTACTCTCTCCCTATTCCGACCGAACCTGGACAGCAGAAGATCAGGCTTTCCTCTCCAACATTGCCATGTCGCTTGTACCCATCATCAAGCGAAGTCAAAATATAAATAAACTGGAAGCACAAGCCGATCAGGCGCGGACACAAACCATCCAACTGGAGCGCCAGGTGCAGGAACTCACTCAGCAGCTGGAAGCAGCCCGGGCAGAGATCCAAAAAAGCGGCGCCACCGAAGTATCGTCCCTGCGAGTAGCTCAGGAAGAATCGATTCATATCATAGAGCAATTACAGCAGGAAAATGCCGAACTGCGTTCGGGCAAAAACCTTCAGCCATCCGCTTCCGCTTCGCAGGTTGAAAAGGAACTTAAGACAACATTACAGGAACTTGCGCGTTTGCAAAACCAGCTTGCAGATGCAAACATGAAAGCACACGAAATGGAGAAAGGGCGCGCAGCCACAAAAAGCACGGAACAGGCTGAGGTCATTGCGTCCATTTCGCAGGAATTGCGCCAACCCTTGTCATCCATTGTTGGGTACACGGATCTGTTACTCGGCGAGTCGGTCGGGATTCTTGGCGCGCTGCAAAGAAAATTTGTGGAGCGGATCAAGGCTTCCACAGAACGCATCCGCAGTTTAACAGATGACATGATCCAGGTCACAACGTTGGAAACGGAATTGAACGATCTCAAGCCTGAATCTGTGGATTTGAATTCAATCATTGACAATGCCATGTCCTACACAAGCACGCAGGTGCGCGAGAAAAATATTTCCATGCACCTGGATTTGCCAAAGACGCTTGCTCCCATTCAAGCAGACCGTGAGGCGTTGCAGCAGATTTTGATCCATTTGATGCAAAATGCAGGGGCGGCCACTCCGTTTGAGGGGACGGTCAGGCTCAAGGTCCAGACCCGAAGCGAGAATGGGTTGGATTACATTCTGATTCAGGTGACGGATAGCGGCGGCGGAATTGCATCCATTGACCTGCCGCGAGTCTTCACTCGCTTGTACCGTGCAGATAATGTTCTTATTCAGGGAGTTGGCGATACAGGTGTTGGGCTTTCCATCGCCAAGGCTCTCACGGAAGCTCAACATGGACGAATATGGGTGGAAAGTGAACAAGGAGTTGGGTCAACGTTCAGCGTTTTGCTGCCGATTGCCGGTTCCGCAGGCCCTGAAAAAAATAGTGAAGTCAAAGGAAAGAAATGACGCAAGGCTTGCGCGATTTTGGCAATGCGCTCGTGATCGCAATGCTCTCAATCGGGTTAATGGTGGGAGCGTTATCGATCTCGCTTGTGGAATTTGTCCCTGAGGCGGCTCCAACAGCGACCAATATTGTGATGCCATCCCCGCTTCCTCTGACAGCCACGCCGACATTTCCTCCGACATTGACGGCCATCCCCGGTCTGGACACTCCAACCTTAATAGTTTTGCCCACATCTACAAATGTATTATTTCAAAGCACTTGTCTGCCTCCATTGGGGTGGAGCCAGATCATATTGCAATCCAACGATACTCTGGACAGCCTGGCTGTGCGGTATCGCGTGAACAGGGATGATCTGAAACGCGGAAACTGTTTGGTAAGTGATAATCTTGTAGCCGGCAAAGTGTTGTACGTTCCGCCTGTCGCCACCAGTACATTTCAGTCCTGTGTGCAGGGAGCAGCGGGCTGGGTAAAAAGTTACACCGTTAGACCAGGTGACACTTTCTATTCGATTGCCACAAATCACTACAGCACGGCGGGTCTGCTAAAGAACGTCAATTGCAGGACCAGCGACATTGTTTATATTGGCGAAGTCCTTTGGGTGCCAAATGTCTCCACGCGTACGCCTTTCCCAACCCCTCAGCCGGGTGTTACTGTTACGCCATATCCCACCGACCCGCTGACAGAGACTGCTTTGCCGTTTACAATCACAGTGCAGCCCAGCGACACACCTGTGCCGCCATCTGCCACCGTTGCTCCAACTTTTACATCCATGCCGACGCCTACTGCCAGCCTGACCGCCTTCCCATAGGTAAGACCGCTCACATCACAGACCGCAAAGATTCATAGATGAAATTATTTAAATTCCTTTCACTTACCGCAGCGTTTTTAATTGCTCTAACAGCCTGCGGAACAAACTCCCCTGCGCCTGAACAAGGCGCATTGCCTTTTGTGCTTGTGACTTCCGCGCCAAATTCAACGCCAACACCAACTCCATTTCAACCTTCGCTGTACACGCCCACCCTGCCTTCTCTGTATACATTTGACACGAACATATCCGCCGCCCAGCCGCTCTTTGCAACGGAAACCCCATCCCCTGTAATTGCGCCTCAAACTTCACCGACAGCTACACTTGCAATCCATCAACTCTTCCCCACTCAAGCTGCTCCCCCGGCTCAATCCTCTTTGGTAGAACCTACCGCCCTGCCGCCTCTGACAGACAATGAAACCATCAACTTTCTGCTCATTGGTTCGGACAAACGCCCGGGCTCTTCGTACAGGACCGACACCCTGGTTATTGCCGTTGTCTGGCCGAAAGAAGGACAGGTGTCTCTCATTTCGATTCCACGCGATCTGTGGATCTACATCCCAACGGTTGGAATGCAGCGTGTGAATACTGCTTATCAAAGCGGAGAAATTGGAGGCTATCCCGGCGGCGGACCCGGTCTCCTGAAAGAAGCCATTGCATACAACCTTGGCATTCGGATTGACCACACTGCAATGGTTGAGTTCGACGGATTCCGCCGAATTGTAGACACGCTCGGAGGAATTGAAGTCCCTGTCTCATGCGCCTACACAGACTGGCGATTAATTGATCCATCGTACGACCCAAACAACGAGAACAATTGGTGGCTTTACACAGTCGGACCCGGTCAGGTTCACATGGATGGCGATCTTGCTTTATGGTATGCCCGCTCCCGCTCCAAATCCAATGACTTTGACCGCGGGCGTCGCCAACAGGAAGTATTGCGCACCATCTTCCAAAAAGCCCTGCAGACCGACACCTTCAGTAAAATCCCTCAACTCTATAATGATTTCTCAAGCACGGTCATTACCGATCTCAGCCTTGCTGATATGCTCCGCATGGCGCCCTACGCCGTCAACTTTACCAATGCCAACATTCGCGGCTACTTCATCCGCCCGCCCCTTGTCAGCTCGTGGATAACCCCCGGAGGCGCATCCGTTCTCCTTCCGAATGAGGCGGAGTTAAGTCAAATGCTGGTTGAAGCCACCACGCTATCCAACTTCGCAGTCACCCGCGAAACCATCACCGTGGAAGTACAAAACGGTGCCAGCTTTGAAACCCTCGAATCCCTTGCAGCCTCGCGCCTAAATTATGCGGGTTATCAAACCATTCTTGGGACTGCCGACCACCGAAACTATTCTTCCTCTGTATTGGTGGATTTCACACCCGGGCAGGATTCAACCCAACGACAGACGATCATCAATAGCCTTGGCCTGTATTCGGCAAATATACTTTCCCTCCCCGACGCAAATAGCGCCGTGCAATATCGCGTCATCCTCGGCGCAGATTATGAGCCGTGCTTCCAGCCACAGGAACTTACGCATTAATATCTCATTGTGCAATAACTGCCCAAATACCCAGTTGACAACCCCCGTCAGATTCGCTAAACTATACGAAAAGACTATGCGCTATTGCGCAAGGACATATTATGGCAAAATCAACTGATTCGGCACATATCAATTCAAAGACTTTACTTCCAGCCGCCATCAATGGCTGGGAAATGTTCCTGTACGACCAAGGGCGCTCCGCCAATACCGTAAAAGCATTCCTTTCGGATGCGCGGCTGCTCAATCAATTCATTGCTCCGGACCAAAACATTGGCGCGATCACCACAGACGATCTCAATCGCTTCTTCGCCTGGATGGAAAAGGAAAGAGGCATTCCATGCAGCCCCAAAACCCTCTCGCGGCGTATAACTTCTGTCAAATCATTTTTCCGCTGGTTGAACCAGCATGGCGCTCTCGCCATTGACCCGGCTGAAAAAGTCCTGCAGCGCTCCGCCATTAGCCCAATTCCGCAAGTGCTGACAGAGAGTGAGTACGAAGCCGTCTTACTTGCCGCAGACCGTCACCGCCGTGAAAAGAAGCCTGATGCCCGCCCATATACCCTCGTCTATCTTTTGCTGACAACCGCCATCAAGAAAAGCGAATGCCTTGGCATTCATATCAATCATATTGACCTTGATTCGAAGAACGGCCCGCATCTATTTGTCCGCTACGCAAGTCCAGCCAACCGCTACAAGGAACGCAAAATAGATTTGGATGAAGACTGGATTGCCGCTTACAAGGAATATCTCGCCCAATACCAGCCTGTGGACCAGGTATTCGCCTGGTCGCCGCGCAGACTTGAATATCTGCTGGAAGATATAGGCGAAGAAGCCGGTCTCAGCAAACACCTATCTTTTGATATGTGCCGCTGGACTTGCGCTCTGCGCGATTATCAATCTGGGGTGGAAGTGGATAAAATTCGTCAAAAGCTGGGCGTCTCAAAAATTCAATGGCGCGAATTGTTCATAAAACTCAGACAATTAAATGGCGAAATCAAATAAATAAAAAAGTCCCGTTCCATGGAACGGGACTTTTTTATTCTGAACCTTTTTCAGACGGGCGGAGAACAGAAAGATAAAAAACCTTTCGTGTTGTGTCGGTTAACCGATAAGGATGCGCGGGACGATAACCCGGAACCCAAATAATTTCATCACCGGCACATAATAAGGGCCAGTGTTCGCGCGCACGATGCGGCACCTTCTCGTTCACAAAAAAATCGGAAAGCTTCTGCGAATGTCCGCCCATCCCCAGCGGCGCGAAATGGTCGCCTTGATGACGTGACCGCAGATGAAGCGTATCCGGCAAACGCTCCGCATCCAACCAGACCTGGAATTGGTCATCGTTTCGTTCAGCTTGCTCCCTGGCTAATATCGGAAGATGCCAGCGTTCACAACCGATCTTCCAACCGCCGGCGAGCGCAACCTGCTGAGGAGGTGTAATGGGAACGGGAAGGTCGCCCGGCATCTGGGGCCACAGGTCAAAAGGCAATTCAGCATCCAGGGTACTGATATAAATCAAATCTGACTCGCGGAACATACGCAGACCAGCCTTCAAATCAACGCGTGAAGATAAAGCGCCTTGTTTAATTAAGTTTGTCGCCCGCTCCAACACGGAGAACGTGACATCTATGCCGGGGCGAAGCATTTGCATGGCGTGTTTGACCAGATTGCGCTGGAGTCCGAGCGAGCAGTTCGAGAGCAGAGAAAAATCAAAAGTGACGGATTCCTTATCCACAGTAAGAACCGTCTGCTTCCACGCAGTCTCAAGCGTTTCCATCACGAATGTGTAATCGCCTTTTAGCGATTGTGACATGCGCAGCACAGCGGTACGGAATTTTGGATTATATGTTTCAAGATTGGGGATTAAGATATGCCGGATACGGTTCCGCTGGAAATTCAATGAATCGTTGCTTGAGTCATAATGCGGACGCAGCCCATTGACCGCGCAATAGACAACGGTTTCTTCGCGCCACATATCCAAAAGGGGACGGACAACAGGAATCTCCGGATCAAAAACAGGGATGACGGATCGGTAAGACATACCCTTCAAGCCGGCAATGCCGCTGCCGCGCAGAAAGTGCATCAATACGGTCTCTACTTGATCATCTGCCGTATGCCCAACAGCTACTGCCTGGGCATTGTAGCGGCGGGCAAGGTTGAACAAAAACCTGTAACGCAAGTTTCGAGCGGCTTCTTCAATGGAAAGTTTCTTTCCCTCGGCATGAGCGCGCACATCAGCGCCATCCAAATAGCAGGCGAGCATTAAACGATTGGCGGTTTTCTCCACCATGCGCGCATCCGCCGCTGACTCGGGACGAAGCTGATGATCGAAATAAGCAACAATGACGGGATATCCCGCCTTGCGCAAGGTCTCCATCAAGCACAGGCTGTCCGGTCCGCCGGAAACCCCCACAACAACGGGGCGGTCTTTTAAAAGGCCACATTCATTTTTCAGGATGTCGTCAATATTCTCTGGCATTGCTAATTATTAAGCAAGCTGATACAGCTCAACCAACACCCCGCCCGTCGACTCTGGATGAATGAAAGCATATTTTTTTCCATCCGCAGCAAAGCGGGGTTCTTCATTGATCAGCCGAATATCTTTTGCTTTTAATTGAGACATCATTCCATTGATATCGTCCACTTCCAGGCAGAGGTGGTGCATACCAGGGCCGCGTTTGGCAAGATACTTGGCAATACCAGAGTCATCCGTGGTCGGCATGACCAACTCAACCTCGGCGCCTGCAATGGGCAAGAAAGCCACCTGCGATTTCTCGGCGGGGACATCACGCAGTTCATGAAGTTGAATCCCCAATGCGTCCCGCCAGAATTTGAGGGATTTTCCCATATCATCTACTACAACAGCTACGTGATTTACGGCTTTGATCGTGGGCATACATTTCTCCGTTTGAATTTATGCCTTCATTTTACTCCAGTATCCCAAGGGCTATCGGCAATGACAGCTTTGCCCATTCCGTGTACATTTTCCCAGACGGATGTAATCCATCTGCCGCTATCAATGAAGGATCGTTTACCGCTCCGCGTGATATTGGCGTGACATCTACATAGTTAACATTTGCTTTTTTAGCTTCTTCCAGATTAACAGCATTAAATGCGTCGATCTCGCTCGAAATCAGCCCGCGATCCCGGCCTGCGGCAAAAGGTGTAACGCCCCAATCTGGAATGGACAGCACAAATACATGTTCAGGCTTCCCGCCCACAAACTCAATGGCTTTCCCCAGCAAAAAGCGAAATTCCTCGCGATATTCATCGATATCATATCCGCGGTATTGATTGTTGACGCCGATCAGCAGAGAGACCATGTCGTATGTCCCTTGCGGATCTGCGGCCTGGATTCCCTGCCAAAGCTCGCTCGTGGTCCAGCCTGTGCGGGCAATAATGGTGACATCAATGTTCCTAGAATCCATAAATGTTGCCAGCTGATTGGGCCAGCGTTCATCTTCTGCCACGCTTTCGCCGATGGTATAGGAATCACCCAAAGCAAGATAACGATACGTTTGATTCGATGACGCAGGTGCAGCCACAGGACCTCCACAGGAGACGAGAAGTAATAAAGCAAGGGACGCAAAAATTTTTCTGAAGTTTGACATTCTTTATTTTAAACCATACGGGATATTCATATGAATATCCCGTATGGACAATCCTTTAAACCCCTCTCCCGCTGGAAGAGCCTCTCTACTGTTTTTTCTTATAACGAACGGACCTTCATCCACAAGCCTGGAATTCGGCTCACCTTGCCCCATGTGCTTAGAGAGGCGCGGCGGGTGAAGACGTTGTAATCATGCTTTTCGATATCATCCAAAATACCGCTGTAAAACGTGGACGCGGCGCCAACGGCTAGCTGTCCTTCACGTTCAAGCATTTTCACGCCAGCCCATGATTCTTTGTAAAGCTGGCGGGTGCGCTCGATTTGGAAGCGCATGAATTGCCGCCAGTTATCGGATACTCGTCCTTCGGCAATGTCCTGCTCGCGGATGCCGTACTGGATGAGTTCTTCGCGCGGCAGGTACAAACGCCCGTTGCGGTAATCCTCCCCCACATCACGCAGGATGTTGGTCATTTGCAAAGCCACGCCGAGTTTGATGGCGTACTTCACGGCATCCTGGCTTTTGAAGCCAACGATATACATGCTCATTAAGCCAACTGTGGATGCGACTCCATAACAGTATGTGGCGAGGTCATCAAAAGTTTGGTAACGCGTTTGAGAAAGGTCTCGCGCCACGCCGTCGATCAGTTGCAGGGCGTAATGGCGCGGGATATGGTATCGGGTGAGGGTATCAGCCCATGCGGCAGCGACCAAATCGTCGGCGGAGGAAGAAGCGGTTTGAACAATGTTTCGCCAGTAATCCAATTCAAAGTCGCGGTCTTTTTTGAATTCGACCTCATCTACAATATCGTCCACGGTGCGGCAGAAGGCATACAAGGCGCGGACTGCGGAACGTTTTTCTTCGGGAAGCAAGCCTGACGCAACATGGAAGGATTTGCTGTGCTCAGCGGTAATGACTTCGGCTTGTTTGTAGGCTTTGCGCAGCGAGTCGTCGCCAGCCCAGTACGAAAAAAATGGTCGCGTGGACGGATGGGGAATGTGCCCGGCTAGATCAAGTAAGTGGTGCTCCCAATTGGCGTGTGCTTGCATCGTATCTTCTCCTCTTTGAACCTTTCAAAAGTAGTTCGAAATCAATAGTTGAAATTTTACAGGATTTATCCAGTTTGTCAAGGTTTTGCAAAGATATACAATAAACCTTGACAAATAATAGACAAGAGGTAGAATAGATTTCAGAAATGTGATTTGCCTGTGAAAACTCAAGGAGAAACAAATAATGACTAAAAGACAAACCGCCGTAGTGATCGGCGCAGGAATCGGCGGAATCGCAACCGCTGCCCGACTTGCTAAAAATGGATATGAAGTAACCGTGCTGGAAAAGAACGAGACTCCGGGCGGGCGCTGCAACCAGATTATCCGCGATGGACACCGCTTCGACATTGGCCCTACCCTGTTTCTGATGCCCGAAGTTTGGGAAGAAACCTTCGCAGCACTCGGCGAAAAGATGAGCGACCACCTCGACCTGCGCCGCATTGACCCGACATACAAAGTCCGCTTTGATGATGGCTTGGAATTGGAACTGACTTCCGACATTGGCAAAATGCAGACCCAGCTTGAGAAAGTGGAAAAGACCGCTTTTACAGGGTTTCTGAATTACATTGCAGAGGGCAGCAAACACTACAAAGTTTCGCTCGAGAAATTCGTGGGTAGAAATTTTTTCAACATCTTCGAATATTTCAGCCTGTCCAACCTGCCGCTCATCTTTCAATTAAAGGCATTAGGCAAACATTACAAGAACACCAGCCGCTTCTTCAAAGACGAACGCTTGAAAGCTGCCTTCACCTTCCAAAATATGTATCTGGGATTAAGTCCCTACGATGCCCCAGCCACTTACTCTCTGCTGCAATACACGGAATTGGCTGAAGGGGTTTGGTATCCCATGGGCGGGATGTACGCCGGCATTCAGGCGCTTACCAAAGTCGCTGAAAAACACGGCGTGACTTTTATTTACAACGCCCCGGTGAAGAAGATCAACACGGGTAAATCCAAAGTGGAAAGCGTGATCACAGAAGACGGCAAGACCTACACGGCAGATATTTTTGTCGGCAATGCAGACCTTCCGTATATTTACGACCAACTGCTGCCTGACCGTGCCGAAGCAAAAAAGCTTGTGGAAGAAAAACTCTATACCTGCTCCACCATTATGTTTTATTGGGGAACAAAGAAGGAATATCCGCAGATCGCGCATCACAATGTTTTCCTCGGCGGCGATTACAAGGCATCCTTCGATCAGATATTCAATGACCACACTCTGCCTGACGTGCCGTCCTTCTACGTCCACGCGCCGAAGCGCACAGATCCCGCTGCAGGACCCAACGGACAGGACACGCTTTATGTTTTGGTGCCCGTCGGTCATCTTGATGCACGCAGCGAACAAGATTGGGATGCGATGGTCAAGCGTGCCCGCCAGACCGTGCTCACCCGTCTCGCGAATGAATTAGGAGCAACCGACCTCGAGCAGAACATCAAGTTTGAGATGGTGTACCAGCCCAAAGTGTGGAAAGAACGTTTCAATCTGGTAAATGGGGCGGCTTTCGGGCTGAGTCACAACTTCTGGCAGGTCGGCTATCTGCGTCCGCACAATCGCCACAAGCAATACAAGAACCTGTACTTCGCGGGCGCATCCACCCACCCTGGCACAGGTCTGCCCATCGTTTTGCTCTCCGCCCGCCTGACAACCGAGCGAATCCTTAAAGAAGAAGGTACAATAGCTGTGCAAAAGGTGGTCAACCCCACCTTAACCCCAGCCTAAGGATATTTTATGTTCAGTAAATCCCCTGCCTTCAACTTAAAAGCCGTCTTACTTGAAACCGGTCTCGCCGCCGACACCCTGCGCGCCTGGGAACGCCGCTACGGATTACCCACGCCAAACCGCAGTGCAGGCGGGCACCGTTTGTATTCGCAATATGATATCGAGACCATCAAATGGCTGATCGCACGGCAGGCAGAGGGACTCTCCATCTCGCGGGCTGTGGATCTGTGGAATGAACACCTCGCTTCCGGTCTGGACCCGCTGGCTGGTTACACATCTTCAAGTTTTGCCTCTGCCCAAACGACTTCTGCCAACGCCGCCCCAGACACCACCCTTGATACGATTCGCGCACAATGGATCAACGCCTGCATAAGCTTCAACGAAACAAATGCCGAGCAGGCGCTCAACAAAGCCTTTTCCATGTTCTCCGTAGAATCGGTCTGCATGGACGTCCTGCAAAAAGGCATGTCGGAGATCGGCGGTCTTTGGTATGAAAACCGTGCATCGGTTCAGCAGGAGCATTTCGCGTCAGGTCTGGCCATGCGACGACTCGACGCGTTGCTAAGCGCCTCACCTATCCCCACCCGCCCGCAGACAGTTTTGGTAGGCTGCCCGCCCGGAGAGTGGCACACGTTCACGCCCCTGATGCTTTCGCTGCTTCTGCGCCGCCGCGGACTGAACGTGATCTACCTCGGCGCCAATGTTCCAGCGGAACGTTTTGAAGAAACCGTCTCAAAAGTAAAAGCGAACCTGGTGCTCCTGGTTGCGCAATCGCTGATCAGCGCAGCGGCTTTGCAAACAACCGCTTTCTCTCTTTCGGGCTTGAACATTCCCATCGGCTACGGGGGACGCATCTTTACCCTGCGGCCCACCCTCACAAACCACATCCCGGGCTATTATCTCGGCAACGCTGTGGATTCTTCCATTGACCAGGTTGAGAAATTACTAAAAGTTAAGGGAAATGTAAAAGATACAAAAGCGGTTCCACAGAAATATACGACCGCCTTACAGGCATTCAGTTCACGCCGCACGTACATTGAAAACACCCTTAAAGAATTGGTACAGCCTCTTTCGATTGATCCGGAACAACTCAACACCGGCATCCATTTTCTGGGTGACAACATCATCGCAGCCCTGCAATTCGGAGACATGGAACACGTAACAAATGAAATGGAATGGCTGAAAGTGCTGCTCCAGTTCCATCAGAGGCCCCCGCAGGAATTAACGAACTTCATGAACAATTACTCCCGCGCCGTAGATGAACACATTAATGGCTCGGGCTCTCCCATCAAAACCTGGTTGAACGAACAGGCAAGGATTACCTAACCGTGGCAAACGACATTCTTTCAACTTTCTATCACAAACTATTGCCCCTGTTTCCTCCGCGAACAGAAAAATATTTAAGTAGGCTCAAACCAAAAGACCTGCAAAGCTCCAACTTCCGTTATATCTTTTCCGTGAAAAGCATGATCTCAATCAGCCGCTTGATCGAAAACTCTGTTATCGAAACTCCCGGAGTCGCAGACTCTCATGTTTCCTTTCAATATTTTTCACGCATCGACGAGCAGTTGGATCAGTATAAAAAAGTGGCGGTTTCATCCAATGGACTGTGGCTGTATGGTGTCCCGGACGCACCTCTTCCAAAATTGCCGCGCACCATAGGCATTGACACAAGCGGCACGCCCCTTGAACGGTACTGGTTCGTAGTTGCCTACGGAGCAGGCATTTACGCCACCCTGCTCGCTGAAGAAATTGACCCAGATGACGATCAGCGCCTGTATGAAGGCTTCTTCACCTTTGGATCTGAAACCGCCTTCCAAATCATCTCCCTCTTGCACCAGATGTTCCCAACACAAATTTCCGAACCCATCGCACCGGAATATCAGGGAAAAATTTAAGTCAGCACGCTGGTCTTTGCAATGAAGTGAGTGCATTTCCTGTTTTGCTATTAATCGGCTTTCTGCCGCCTTGTTCTGCAAGGCTGGCAATGGATCGCTACGACCTCCCCTTTTTGTCAAATTGCTCTTATCCGCGCAAGTAAGTTGCCATAGATAAACAAGGCATGCTATGTCCGCTACGGGCATGAGGCAAGCGATATTCCAGCAAATGAGAAATTTTTCGGCTTGCTGAGAACAATGAATGAGAAATTACATGTCAAAAATTAAAGACAAGATCGTTGTAGTGACAGGTTCCACTCGCGGATTTGGCTACGCCATCGCCGAATCTATGCTTGAAGCAGGAGCCATCGTCGCTGTGACTGGAAGAAGCCAACAGGCAGTGGATGCCGCATTGGCCACGCTCCAACTCAAAGGGCGAGTGAGCGGGTTTGTGATGGATGTCCGAGAAGAAGAACAAATCTACAAATTGGTCGAGGACGTCATCCAGAAATTTGACCGCATCGATATCTGGATCAACAACGCGGGCTATTCAAACGCCGCGGGCATGATGCTGGATATGAATCCACAGGACGCATTGGATATGTTCATGTCAAACGATCTCGGCGTGTTACGCTGTACACAAGCCATCACGCATTACATGCTCCCGCGCAAACAAGGGATGCTGATCAATATTTACGGCAACGGAAGTTTTCTGCGCCCTGCATCCCCTACCGGCCTCTACGGCGCAACCAAAGCGTGGATCACATCTTTCACGCGCAGTCTGGCAGTTGAACTCAAAGGCAGCGGCATACAAATTTTGGGATTCAGCCCAGGCATGATGACCACCGACATGCTCACCAGCCCAATCGTGGTCGGCGAGCGCGGAAAAGAAATGTTGAAGAATTTCGGTTTTGTATTACGCTTTCTCAGCCAGCCAGCCAAATATGCTTCGGACAAATTGGTAAAAACGGTAGCAGGCAATCACAAAGAATTTACCGAAGTTAAATTATTCAAATCATGGACTCCCCTGCTCGGCCTGATTCGAGTCGGCTGGGAGAACCTGACTAAGACTGGAAAAAAACCTGAGTTCGAATTTCATTATCAGGAAGCGTATCGCTCGAAATATTTAGATAAAGGAAAAAATGGATAACAAACGTCTCTTCTCGATCATTCTCGTCGTTTTTATTGACTTGCTCGGCTTCAGCTTGATCCTTCCGCTTCTGCCGTATTACGCTGAAACCTTCAGCGCCAACCAAACCACTACTGGGATTTTGATCGCTTCCTACGCGCTCATGCAATTGATTGGCGCGCCGATTCTTGGCCGCCTCTCCGACCGCTTCGGACGCCGCCCTGTTTTGCTTCTTAGCGTCTTCGGCACTTTCCTCGGCTTTTTATTGCTCGGCTTCGCCAATGCCTTATGGATGCTCTTCGCCAGCCGCATTTTAGACGGTCTCACAGGCGGCAACTTAAGCGTGGCACAAGCCTACATCTCAGATGTCACCGACGAAAAAAGCCGCTCCAAAGGCCTGGGTATGATCGGCGCAGCCTTCGGCCTCGGCTTTATCATCGGCCCCGTCACTGGCGGGCTGCTCAGCCAATGGGGCTACGCGGTCCCTGCATTTGCCGCCGCAGCCATTTCACTCATCAATCTTATTTTGATCTACGTGTGGCTTCCTGAATCACTAACAGAAGAGAAGCGCAATCAAATGCCCGAAAAACGACCAGCCGTTACTTTGAACGCGCTGCTCGTCGCATTCCAACGTCCCTTCACTGGCTCGATCCTCATCACCCGCTTCTTCTTTGGATTGGCCTTCGCAATTTTTCAAACCATCTTCGCGTTGTATGCGCTGGCGAAATTCAACCTCACCGCGCGCGACACTGGCTTCGTACTCACCTACGTTGGCGTGCTTTCCGTCATTGTGCAAGGCTTCCTTGTTGGCCGCCTCACCAATCGTTACCGCGAAGATATTCTCATCACCGCCTCAGTTGTTTTAATGGGCATTTCCCTGCTGGGTTGGGCATTGGCCCCGTCCGTGATTTGGCTGTACGTAATCATGACTCCCACCGCTCTCTCAGGCGGTCTACTCAACACCTTACTTTCCAGCACGCTCACCAAAGCCGTAGCTCCGCAGGAAATCGGCGGCATCCTGGGTTTATCTGCCGCAGTCGAAAGCTCCACGCGCATCATTGCCCCAATTCTAGGAGGCGTATTACTACAGCAGATCGGTACCTGGGCGCCAGGCATCTTTGGCGCCGTTCTTATGGCTGGCGTTAGCGTTTACGTTTTTATCAAGATCTACAATCATCCGATCGTCGCCACCTTCAAACAGAATAAAACCGCGCCCATTCCCGTTTCGGATTAAGAACCGCTTCATGCTTACCTGTCACCTGTTCCATTAAAGGAGTTGACCATGCCCGATAACATCACCCGTTACGAATTACCCCCTGCAGGCATCACCCTGCTCGGCTACGTCGTACGCCGTATGCACAAAACGCAATGGCTGATGTCCGTCCCTGCGCTGCTGGCTGAAAATAAAACCAGCGAAGCTCTCGCCCAAATTGCCATGTATGCAGTCACATCATCGACTTCTTTCGGGCGGGCTTATTACCAACCACAATTCAACCCAGCAGGCGCAGAAATCTCCGAAGCAGATACGGTCACAGGCGCAATCGTCACAGCCAAATTAGTATCCACTTCGCCGCACTATCTCATCACCTACACCGCCGCCATGCCCAACGGAGACCTATTCTCAGGCAGTGAAGAGATCACGGGCACCACTGTCGGCCTGCGCGGACTGGGCATGCCCGCGCCATCAAAATTCAATTTCGAATCAGGCATGTACACCGCCCACCTGACAGGCATCCTCACCAGTGAACTCGCGCTCTCGTTCATCGGCCGCACCCGCATCCGCGCGTATGGCTTTCTAAATTTCAACGACAATGCAAACAATACAGGCAAGTTGACCATAGACCGCAAAGAATTCATTAGCCTGGAAATAAACAACAAAAAAATGAGGCTTCAATTCGTATGACGGCCATCTGGTGGATTCGCCGCGACTTAAGACTAACCGACAATCCTGCGCTTCAAGCCGCGCTGACAGCTGATTTTGTCATCCCAGTCTTCATCCTCGATCCGGCATTTTCCTCCCAATCCCTCCGCCGACGAAATTTTCTCTACGAAGGGCTGGCCGCACTAGACAAAGATCTCCGCGCACACGGTTCCTACCTTGTCATTCGCAAAGGCAATCCCATTGACGTTCTTCGAAACCTGTTTGAAGAAACCCATGCTGAAACCATCCTCGCCGAGGAAGATTTCACCCCCCACGCCCGCAAACGGGACGGTCTCATTGCAAAAGTCCTGCCATTGCAGCTCATTCATGGTCAAACGGTCCATCATCCCAAACATATCCTCAAACCTGACGGCAGGCCATACACCATATACACACCTTATTCCAAAACATGGAAGGCAAAACTCAACGGGTTCAAGCTCCTTCCTACGCCTGTAAAAATTTATACGCCCGATGGAATTAAATCTGACAACTTGCCTTCCCATGAAACCAATCCGCTTTTCCCCGCTGGTGAACAGGAAGCGTTAACCCGCCTCGAAGAATTTTTGCACAAACGAATCTATTCTTACGCCGATGACCGCAATCGTATGGACCTTGACGGAACATCCGCTCTCTCTCCATACTTGCGTTTCGGAATGCTTGGGCTGAGGCAAGCTGTCAACGCAGCGAGGCAGGCTATAAGCGCAGCAAGAAGCGCAGAGTCAAAACGCGGAGCAGAGATCTGGCTTAACGAACTCATCTGGCGCGAGTTTTACATTCAAATTTTGTATCACTTTCCGCATGTGAGCAAAGGTTCTTTCAATGCTGCGCTGGCAAATATCCCGTGGCGGAATAATGAATCGGAATTCGCCGCGTGGAAGGATGGACGCACAGGTATGCCAATCGTGGATGCGGCCATGCGCCAACTCAAACAAACAGGCTGGATGCACAATCGCGCGCGCATGATCGTGGCTTCGTTTCTGGTCAAGGATTTGTTGATCGATTGGCGCTGGGGTGAAAAATGGTTCATGGAAAACCTGCTGGATGGCGACCCCGCTGCAAACAATGGCGGCTGGCAGTGGACGGCTGGTACAGGCACCGATGCTGCGCCTTATTTTAGAATTTTCAACCCCGTGCTGCAAAGCGCAAAGTTTGATCCAAAGGGAGATTACATCCGCAAATGGGTTCCTGAACTGGGCACGCTGAGCGCAAAGGAAATTCACGCCCCTTCAGATTTTGAGATTAAAGTGAACGGCTACCCTGAAATGCCAATCGTAAATCGCGAAATTGTAAAAGAAAGAACCTTAAAAGCGTACAGCGCTGCAAAGCAAAGGATTGAGCATGAACGAAAATAAAAAGGATATTTCCATATCCATGAAAGAAGCCTCAAGCAAATCCTTATTAATTGCTATTCCTGCCGCGATTCTTCAGACAATTCCGTTCGTTTCGCTTCATGGAATTCCCGTCATCCCCCCCGACGCGAACATGGCCGTTTACGGATTTGTTTTGCTTCTTGGAATCCTTACACATGAGTTGATCCACATGTTCGCATGGGCGTTCTTTGCAAAAAAACCATTGAACGTTTTCAAACTCGGCTTTCAATGGAAAACGTTCACGCCATACGCGCATTGCAAAGAGCTCATGGACATTCGCCCCTACCGCATCGGTTCGTATGCGCCGGGGCTTCTGCTCGGCATTTTGCCATGGCTCATCAGCTTGTTCACTGGCAGCATCTTATTATTTTTGTTCGGGCTTCTCTACACAACCGCCGCAGCCGGAGACTTCCTCATCCTATGGATCATCCGCAAAGTAAAGCCAAACACTCTCGTGGAAGATCATCCCACCAATGCGGGTTGTTTCATTATCGAACAGGGAGAAAATTAATCCGTATGCCCAAGCCTCTCTCTCCCGAAACTGGCCGCGCGGCATTGCGCGCATTATTCAAAGAGAAATCCCCGCTCGGTCCTTTAAAAGTGATGGCAAAGCATGTGGGATATTTCTTTCAAATTCCAATCCCAGGTTTTCGTCCATACGTTGTTTTCGGCCCGGAAGCGGTTCGCAAGGTTCTTGTTACTGAACGCGAAAAAGTCCTCTGGCGCAACACCGATCCTGTCACAGACTTGCTGCATCGCGGCGTGCTGGTCGTGGACGGGGAAGAACATGATCAGTATCGCAAGTTGATGGAACCACCGCTTCATCCTGCGCGGTTGGCTGATTACACCCAAATGATGATCGCCCAAACCGACAGAGTCACCTCGCAATGGCAGGAAGGCAAAACTGTGGACATGCTCATCGAAAGCCGCAAGATCGCCCTGCTGATCATCATGCAAGCCTTATTCGGCAAAGATGTTTGGGATGATTTGCCGAAAATTTGGGACCCGATTCTCAAAGCCATCAAATACATCTCCCCAGGCGGATGGATTATCTGGCGAAAAATTCCACGACCTGGTTTCCGCAAACCGCTGAAAGAACTGGACGATTATTTGTTCCGAATAATCGAGGAGAGAAAGAGGGGAGAAAAAGGAAGGAATGACTTACTCCAGCATCTGATTGACGCCGGCCTTACCGACAAAGTCATCCGTGACCAGATGCTGACGATGATGATCGCAGGGCATGACACATCCACAGCATTGCTGGCATGGGTCTTCGCATTATTGGGCCAACATCCTGAGACTCACGTACAGGTCAACCTTGAAGTGGATACCATGGAAAAATCACCGCTGCTTGACCATGTCATCAAGGAAAGTCTGCGGCTCTACCCGCCCATCCATATTGGCAATCGGCGCATTGCACAAGAAATGGATTTCAACGGCAATAAAGTTCCGAAGGATGAGCGGCTGTTCTACTCGATCTACCTGACCCACCGCGACCCCGAAATCTGGGAAAACGCTGAAGAATTCTGCCCCGAACGTTTTGCTCATGGACGCAAAACACCGCCAATGAGCTACATTCCATTTGGCGGCGGTCCGCGCGCGTGCATTGGCGCAGCATTCGGTCAGACGGAAGCGCGCGTTGTAATGACACATCTCTTAAAAACATTCACATTTAAATTCACAAATCATCCCATTCATCCACACATGGGCGCCACCCTTGAACCGCGCCCGGGGGTGATAATGAAAATTGAGAAAAGAAATAGCTAATATGACCTACTTCGGATTCCTCCTTCGCTTTCTCGTACTCCCTATCATTGTTTTTCTCGCAATCACCTGGTGGGACAATAAAAACAACAAGCCCACCCCCGGCTTTCAAAATGGACGCGCCGTGTGGATCGGGATTCTTATTCATGTTATTCTAGCTGTGGTCTACACCACGCCATGGGACAACTATCTGGTGGCAACAGGCGTTTGGTACTACAACCCTGATCTGGTCACAGGCATTGTATTCGGCTACGTTCCCATCGAAGAGTACACATTTTTTGTCTTGGAGACCATCCTTTCGGGGTTATGGTGGTGGTTCCTCGCAAGAAGAGTTTCAGAACCCTCCAAAAGTTTCCAACCATCAAAATCAGCACGAATTATTTCATTCTTAATCTTATTTGCTGCGTGGATCGTTTTTTCGGCGCTCTTCTTCAGCGACAACCAACCCATCACATATTTATCCATTACCCTTTTCTGGGCATTCCCCGCCATCTTCCCACAACTGCTTTATGGCGCAGACATCCTTTGGCATCACCGCAAGCTTGTTCTGCTCGGCATCCTCGTCCCCGGCACCTATCTCTCACTAATGGATATCCTCGCGCTCACAGATACCACCTGGTCAATCGCAAAAGACCAAACCACTGGCATTCTATTCTTCGGCATCCTTCCGCTTGAGGAAGTTATCTTTTTCTTCATCACCAATGTCCTCATCATATTTGGCATGACATTACTGCTCTCCGATATCGGCCAAGCACGCTACAAATCATGGAAGGCCAACAACTATAAAGGACTTCCTTAACGCTCAAGTAATTTAAGATAAAAACGCTTCATATTTGAACTGAAGCTGGTTCCGGCAAAACCAGGCAAATTCGCAGGGACGGTTCGGTATAAAAACAGGCGAGAAAATCTCGCCTGTTTTTATACCGTCGCTTCATTGACCAGATCATGAATCCATTTACGCGACCTGAAACGCCAGAAGCTAACAAAGGCTTTGGCAATCTCTTCCAGGATCACAAAGAGATACACATAGTAAACCGGCAGATGCAGGACAAACGCCGCAAAATATGCAGCAGGAACACCGATCAACCAAATCGAACAAATTTCCATCAAGAGGGCAAAGCGGGTATCTCCACCAGCTCTTAACGCGCCAATAAAAGTGGAAAAGTTAAACATGCGGATCCAAAGCGTGCAGGCCATCATCAACATCAACATGCGGACATTGACAATGCCGCTCGGTGACAGGTCATACAAGCCTACGACTATGTCACGCAGAAGAACAACGACCAGCCCCACGATCCACGCCGCGGAAACGCTAAGAATGATTACACGACGGACCGTTTCGTACGCCTCCTCTTTTTTACCTGCACCGATACGATTCCCCACCATGACAGCACAGGCATTGCCAAGTCCCATAAAAACCACAAAGCCAAGCTCCTCTATGGTCGCATTGACGTTGACCGCGGCAATCGAGTCTGTGCCAATATGGGCATAAATAGCATTGTAAGTCGTGATACCCAGTGACCAAAACAACTCATTTGCCATGGCTGGCAGGGCTGTCTTTAATACTCTTTGAAAGAAGATCATATCAAAAGAGAAAAGTGTCCCCAGGTCTTTGGCTGCCAGGGGAGTCCTTTGAGTGTAGACCAGGCCTATTAGCAGAATCAATTCCAAAGTCCAGCCGGAGGCGGTGCCTATCGCTGCGCCCCGCACCCCGAGAGCAGGGAAGCCTGCATAGCCGAAAATGAGCATATATCCAAGAATCGTCTTAAAGATCAAAGCAGTGACGGTTGCAATCACTGTTAGTCTCACCAGTTGAATACTGCGCATGACTGCAACATAAGAAGTTGCAATGGCAACCGGAATGTAACTAAAACCAACGATACTGAGATATTGCGCGCCGATCTCGATCACGGCTGCGTCGTTCGTATAAAGACCGAGAACCGTGCGCGGCATGAGCGTAGCAGCCAATGTAAAGAGAAGCGCGACAAAGGCTGTTGTCACGATGCTCATACCCAGCACTTTGCGGATGGGTTCGAGTTCCTGCTTTCCCCAAAATTGGGCCGTGAAGATCGCCATGCCGCTAGTGGTACCGAACAACAAAAGAATGAGGACGAAGAAGACCTGGTTTGACAAACCAAGCGCGGCAATGGAAGCCTCGCCCAACTGCCCGACCATGATGACGTCGATCATGTTGAGGGAGGCGTTGATAAGCTGCTGAAATGATATTGGGACTGCAATCACCAGCATTTCTTTAAGAAAGGGGCGGTCTCGCAGGAAGGATAGGTTCATGGAATAAGTTTAAAGGTATTGTAGGGGATGATAAAAAGTCGGCGGTTTCCTTTCAGATAACCGCCGACTCACTGCCAATTATCGTTTACTGATCTTCCGGCGCTTCGCGGACGATATACAACGGCCTGCCTTTGGCTTCATCGTAAAGCCTTCCAATGTATTCACCCAAAATACCAAGCGAGATCAACTGCACGCCGCCGAGAAAGAGCACTGAAATTAACGTAGTAGTTTGACCTTCAAAAAAATGAGAGCCTGCAAGGCGCAAAGCAGCGACTATGGGAATTGCCAAAATCGAAATGCCTGCCGAAACAAAGCCAAAGTACGTTGCCACCTGCAAGGGAAAATAAGAAAATCCTGTAATGGCATTCAGGGCAAGTTTTAGCATCTTGCGGAAGGGATACTTCGTCACACCTGCCTTACGAGCTGCTCGCTTGTATTGCACGCCGATCTGGCGGAAGCCCACCCATGCAGACATGCCGCGCGGAAAGCGGTGACGTTCCCGCATCTGCTTGAGCACATTGACAACTTTACGATCCATCAAGCGAAAGTCGCCTGTATCCACAGGGATCTTTACGTCGGTGATGCTATAGATCAAACGATAAAAAACAGCGGCGGTAAATTTTTTAAACCACGTCTCACCTTCGCGCTCGGCACGGACAGCGTACACGACTTCGTAACCTTCCTTCCATTTTTTTGCAAGGTCGAGGATAACCTCGGGCGGATCCTGCAAATCCGCATCAATAATGATAACCGCATCGCCGCGCGCGTAATCCCAGCCTGCGGTGATGGCAACCTGGTGTCCAAAATTACGGGCAAAGATAACAGGTCGGATGGCTTTATCCGTTTCGGCAAGTTGCAGGATTCTTTCTGTGGAGCCATCCGTAGAACCATCATCAACGAGGATGAGTTCCCAGGGTTCCCCAGCCGAATCCATTACTTCTTTCACTCTGCGATGGAGTTCGGGCAGGTTCTCTATTTCATTATAGATCGGAGCAATGATTGAATAAATAATTTTCATGAATTCTTTTTCTTTTCGCGTTTCGGGATTCGATCTTGCGGTTGCAGCTTGTCGGCAGGGGGGCTGAATTGACGGGAGTCCCCCTCTGCAAACGGAGGCAATTCCAAAATTCGGCGCTGTAAATATTTATAAACCACAATTACAGAAGCCAGCAATGGCACAATCAGCAGGGCGCCCATGATGCCTTCCAGAATCGTGGCAATCATGATCGAAATAAAGATCAAAGCCTCATTCATGTGCAGGCTGCGTCCCATGATATAGGGACGCAGTAGAAAATTCTTCAAATTGATCAAAAC
>JACZJB010000205.1 GCA_014860805.1 Anaerolineales bacterium | reverse complement strand
AAATAAGGCTGATGAATTCCTGCGAACAAGTCTGCCCAAATGGCGTGCTGGCTTGCCGAAAAAACAAGTTCCTGATTTTCAGTCGAATATTCCTGTGATGGATCAACGTGCTGCGCGGCGATATCCCCGGTATAGCTTGGTACGTTTTGATTCATGGTCATGATTTTGCCCTTTCTCAAATTTTTGAAGAATGCAAAACATCAGTAAGATCTGCAACGTCCAGTCATGTTATCACCACCAAAAACGGAAGTCAAGAACAGGACAAACCTTGTCAACTTTGATGATGATACAATTTCAAGGATGACCGACTTGAACGGCAAAACTGTACTTGTCACCGGCGCTGCCCGCCGGGTGGGGCGCCTTCTTGCGCTGGCTTGCGCGCGCGCGGGCGCGGATGTGATCCTCCACCATGCTCATTCAGAGGAAGAAGCAAAAAAAGTACGGGATGAGATCGAAGCAATCGGACGAAACGCCCACATTCTCGCCGCAGACTTTGGGACGCCTGATTCCGTCTCGAGGCTGATTTCCTCGGCGAATGATATTTCTCCGCTCTACGCGCTGGTCAACAGTGCCGCCATCTTCGAGCCGCTCTCTTTCAGCAATACCAGTCTCGAAGATTGGAATCGTCATTTCAACATCAACCTGACGGCGCCGTTTTTACTATCTCAGGAATTTGCGCGGCGAGCAGACGAAGGGCGCATCGTCAATATTTTGGACTGGCGTGCATTGCACCCCGCCGCAGATCACTTCCCTTACACCATCAGCAAAGCTGCTCTCGCCGCAATGACAAAGTCCCTTGCAATTGCGCTGGCTCCGCGCATCACCGTAAATGGATTAGCGCTTGGCGCAATACTCCCGCCTGCGGGGAATCCGTCAGCAGGTGAAAAAATCATAGAAAACGTACCAGCCAAACGCTGGAGTGAAGCGGGCGAAGTCGAGGATGTGCTGCTGTTTCTATTGAGCGGTCCTGCTTACATCACCGGCGAGATCATTCATGTGGATGGCGGCAGGCATTTGATTTAATTCTGGAGACATAATGGATAAAACCTTTATCAAAGATTTGCTCGTGCGCGGCATTATTGGCATTCGGGATTGGGAACGGGAAAAGGCGCAGGATATTTTGGTCAACGTGACTGTGTTCTCGGACGCGTCCCGCGCTAGCGAAACAGATGACATCAACGATTGCGTGGATTACAGCGCACTCTCGAAAAAGATTCAAACCCACGCAGAAACCGCCAAGCGGTTGACTGTGGAAGCGCTGGCAAGTGACCTTGCAAAAATCTGCCTTGGCGTACCGCTGGTAAAAAAAGTGATCGTACGTGTGGAAAAGCCCGGCGCGGTGCGTTTTGCAAAATCAGTTGGAGTGGAAATTGAACGCAAGCGAGATGACTGACCTGCACCGCGTTTATCTCAGCCTCGGCTCGAACATTGAAGCAGAACAAAACCTCCCGAAAGCAATTGATTTGCTGCGGGAGGCTGGGGAAATCATCTCTGTTTCCAGCGTGTGGGAGTCCGAGTCCGTTGGCTTTGATGGTCCCAACTTTTTGAATGCCTGCATTTTATTTCTTACGAATCTTCAACCTGCTGAATTGAAGGAAAAGATCATCCGCCCCATTGAGGCAAAACTGGGACGAGTGCGCAGTGAGGAGAAAAACGCTCCACGCCCGATCGATATTGACATTCTGCTCTTCGACAACCAGCCGCTCAACACAGATTTCTGGAACTATGCTTTTGTGATTGTGCCGCTGGCGGAATTAATTCCGGATTTTGTGCATCCCGTCAGCGGGGGAAAATTATCTCAAGCTGCCGGGCAGGCACCCGTGTGGATCGAGAAGCGGGTAGATGTTTTCATATCCGCAATGGCTCCGCGCCGCGGTTGAGATGGTCCAAAAATTCCTGGCGGGTGTTGATGCTCTTGCGGAAACTGCCGAGCATGGAAGATGTGGTCATGCGGGCGTCATGTTTTTTCACGCCGCGCATCATCGCGCAAAGATGCAAGCCTTCCACCACCACAGCCACGCCCTGCGGCTTGAGCAAGTCATGGATAAAATCCGCGATTTGACGGGTCATGCGTTCCTGCACTTGCAGGCGGCGGGCGTACATATCCACGATGCGGGGAATCTTGGAAAGCCCGATCACTTGTCCGCTGGGGATGTAGGCGACGTGAGCGCGCCCCATAAAAGGCAGCATGTGATGTTCGCACAGACTGAAATATTCGATGTCGCGTACAATGACCATGTCGTCGTAGGTGACATTGAAGATGGCGCCGTTGACCAATTTTTCCACATCCATGCGATAGCCGCTTAACAATTCAGGGTACATGCGAGCCACACGTTTGGGGGTATTCAACAACCCTTCACGGGTTGGATCCTCGCCAAAGGCGGCAAGCATCGAGCGGATGGAATTCTCAACGGCTTCAGTATCGATATCCCCTGTAAGAAATTCCTGTCCATCCATATCTTCATTTTCAGGATTTACCATTTTTGCTCCAATATCTGATGTTATGAGTCCTCTGATTTTAGCTGATTTGCGGAAAGAGATAACCTCAATTATCGGGGAGTGGCGAAAAGAATAGGTAAAATATATAAAACCTTACAGAATGGAATGATGACAATGAATGGAAACAGGCAACTTTATTTGAAAAGCAGCACTTTTGGAGCAAGCCTTGGTCTTGTATTTGGCACAGTCATTGGTGCGATCACAGGCGCGTTAAGCGCCAGTTTGAACGGTATTCTGTTTTGTGCCATTGCAGGCAGTATATTGGGCATTTTGGCAGGCGCGTTGACTGGCGCTCTGGTAGTGCGAATGGCAGGTAGAACAGGCGGTGTCAGCATCGGGGCTTACACGGGCATGTTCTTTGGCGCGCTGTTCGGCGGCATTTTAGGGATCTTCATCCCCGCTTCCTTCCGCGCCAGTGTGGCAGCGCTGGACATCCTCATCCTGAAAGTGCTGACGCAGGGACGGTTTGAAACCGCTGTTTTGCTCAGTTTTTTGGTTTCCATTGTCTGTACCATCGTCGGCGCATGGGTCAGCGGGCGGAATTTACTACGTCAAAACACAGCTTCTTAAACCATCCTAAAGTATAGGGCAGGATTTGCTTCTCTTCTGCTATACTTTTTCTGTTCATTAAAACGGAGGAGACCATGCGATACAAATTACTCGGGCGCAGTGGACTGCGCGTTTCGGAACTCTGTCTCGGCACAATGACTTTCGGCGAGACCTGGGGCTGGGGTGCATCCAAAGCCGAAAGCAAGAAGATGTTCGATCTATTCACAAAAGCGGGCGGAAATTTTATTGATACATCCATCAATTACACCGATGGGACAGCCGAGGAATTCCTTGGTGATTTCCTTAAAACAAATCGCGACTCTTACGTGATCGCAACGAAATACACGCTCACCAAACCCGACAACACCGACCCAAACGGCGGCGGCAACAGCCGCAAGAACATGATGAAATCGGTGGAGAAAAGCCTCAAGCGCCTGAAGACCGACCACATCGATCTATATTACCTGCACATGTGGGATTACATGACTCCCGTCGAAGAAGTTGTGCGCGGGTTGGATGATCTTGTTCGTCAGGGCAAAGTCGCGTATGTGGCATTTTCCGACACCCCGGATTACATCGTGGCGGAAGCAAACGCTCGTGCCGACCTCATGGGCTGGTCCCGTTTCATCGGCATGCAAATCCCCTATTCATTGCTCGACCGCGCAGTGGAACGTTCCATCATCCCGATGGCACAGCATTGGGAAATGACCGTCCTGCCCTGGGGTCTATTGGAAGCGGGCATCTTGACGGGGAAATTCCTGAAGAGTGTGAAATCTCCAACAAGACTGAATCAGAAAAAATTAAGATTGAGCGAGAAATCCATCACCGTAGTGAAGGAGGTGGAGAAGATATCCAAAGAAGTTGGCAAACCGATGTCTCAAGTTGCGATCAATTGGGCCAGGCAGAATCCCAACGCAGAGATGATCCCCATCCTCGGCGCGAGAAGCGCGAAACAGCTTGCGGACAATATGGCTGCCATCGAATGGACTCTTTCGCCCGAGCAATATAAGCGGCTGGATGAGGTCAGCGCCATTGACATGGGTTTCCCGCACGATTTTCTAAATGGCAATCGCTACATCTACGGCGCAACCTACGATAAGATCGACGGACGCAGAGCGTAATATTAAGTCATGCTCAATTCGCTGAGACATCTGCTTGCCATTCTTGCTTTGCCGTTCATGGTGGTGATTGTCATTCCCATGTGGCTGTTCAATTCATTCGTAAATTACGACACCCGCTGGGTCGGGATGACTTCCACAACGTGGACGGGGATGATCGCAGGCGGGTTTTTCGTGTGGATCGGGTTGATGCTGTTCGTGTTGTGCATCAATCTCTTTGCCCTCATCGGCCAGGGGACGTTGGCTCCGTGGGACCCAACGAAGAAGTTGGTAGTGTACGGTCCGTATCGCCACGTCCGCAACCCGATGATTACCAGTGTGGCAATGATGTTGATCGGGCAGGCTTTGTTCTGGGGCTCGTGGATCATCGGTCTGTGGGCAGGGATTTTCATCGTCATCAACCACGTTTATTTTATTTTCTCAGAAGAACCAGGCCTGGAAAAACGTTTCGGAGAAAGTTATGTGAATTACAAAGCCAATGTCCCGCGTTGGATTCCGCGCATCAGACCGTGGAAGGGATGACATGGCGAAAAAAGAGCGGGCAAATGCCCGCTCTTTTTATTTTCTATTCTTTTTCTATCTTCCCCACCTCGGCTGCCAATCAGAAATGGGGTTATTCGTTAAATTCTTCACGCCTGTCCCATCGGGGTGCATGACATAAATTTCGTTATTGCCGTCGCGGAAGGAAGTGAAGGCGATCCAGTTTCCGTCGGGAGACCAGCTTGGACCGAGATTGTCTCCGCCGTTCGTCAATTGCACCAGATTCGTCCCATCCACATTGATGACATAAATATTATGGTCTCCCTGCGGACCTGCGTAAAAAACCAGTTTCGTCCCATCAGGCGACCAGGAACTGCGGCCGCCCATGTTCTCCAAATCCGTCACCTGGCGGATGTTGGAACCGTCTGCATTCATTACGAACAGTTGGCGTGCTCCCGCACGCGCCGATGCAAACGCGATCATCGAACCATCGGCGGACCAGGTCGGGTCAATGTCATTGGCATCAGTGATGGCATGCAGGTTCGAGCCGTCGGGCTTCATTACCCAAATCCCATCGCCGTCTTTCGTCATGACGACCCACCCTCCGCTTGGAGAAAGCTCGGGAGCATAGAAACTGCCCGATACGCGCGTGAGGCGTTTGAATTCCTTCCCGTTCGGGCGGACGGAATAGATCTGATACTGTCCGCTTTCGCGCGAGGAAAGATAGATCATATCCGCGCCCAATGAAAGGGACGCGTAAAAAGTGGTCGCCTCCGCCTCCGTAACCTGCCTGCGATTCGTACCATCAGCATTCATGATGCAGATCTGGTCGATCTGCTTGATAAAACAGGTGAAGACGATCCTGCCATTCAGCGGCGCATCTGAACTAAAACTGGGAATTGGTGTTGCCACCCCAACTGTGGGCGTGGCTGTGACATTCCCCGCCGCCAGCGTGGACGCCAGAGCGGGCGCGGAAATATCCAATGTGGCTGTGGGGAAACCTCCAAACGGAGTCGGCTCAGCGCTTTGCCGAGGCGGATTGACCCAAATGAAAAAGAAAGCGGCGGTCAATGCGCAAATCCCCAGCACGCCGAGGATGATACCGATGATGAGGGCTTTGTCAAAATTCGTGAGAAGTTTTCGCGGTGCAGACATGCCTTGTATTTTATTCGATTATTGGAAGAATGGATAAAAATCCATTTTCTAGGAACATAAGTAATTCCCTTTTTCTTTTAAAAGTCGTATACTTATGAAGAATGAAGGCGGGAGATATGCCTTCAAGAGAGGGTCTGATGCGGGCTTTACGTCTACGATTATTTCTAATTTATTTTGTTTGTTTTCTTTTCACAACAGGGTGCGGGACCGACTCTCCACAACCCGCACCATTGCCCACCTGTACACCCCCCACAAACGACCCGAACCCATACCGGACGCCGGATACGGATATCCGTCAATTAACTCAACAACTCACACCAGAGGGCTTGGGGAATCAATATCTGGAACAGGATGCCTTTAATTTGCTTAAGAAAGAGGTAAAGAACTGGTCTGCGCACGAGGATGTTTTTGTAAAGGAAAACCTGATCGTGCGCATCACAATTACCTACATCAGTCCCGAATTGGTGGATGCGCTTATCCTAAATCAAGTCGCATATGTTGCCATGAAAAATTTTGGCGGAAGTCTCCCCCTCCCTACTCTTTTTACAGAGGAGTTGAAATCCGTAAAAAGATGGCTTGCAAAACGGGAAGAGCATCTTTTTCTGATGACTTTGACAGCGAGTGAATATTGGAGCAAAATAGCGCCGGAACATGACCTCATCATTGATATCCCGATCAAAAATCTTGCGCTTACCAATTCATCAGAAATTCCCATCATCCCCAGCCATGCAGATATGATTCTTGAAAACCAAATAAACCTTCAAAGTAATCCAGAGTATGGGTATTTGGGATATCCATTGGCTGTGATGAATGGGGTGGATTGTATATTAAGTTTAGACCAGCAATGGGATACCAGCATGACCTTCAGCATCCCCGACATCAAGGTTAATTACAGTTCGAAAGGTTCGATAACATGGGCGATAGGCATGCAGCCATTTTTGCCGGTAAACGATTTCGCGAAGAATTTGGGGGGTGCAACTGCTCCGTTTATCCCTCTTACTGGCGGGAGCAGTGACCTAATTCTTCAGGAAGACCCGCCGCCAGCGGTCAATGGAATTGGAAAAGAAGTGGAGAATGCACAATATTGGGATACCTATTGGAGCGGCATGTCCCGTTATATCTGGTATACCCTGACCACCAGGGCACATCATTAAAGGCAAAGCTCTGTAGCATGCAAAGAGGTTGAGATAAAAATTCATCTCAACCTCTTTTTCTTGGCAGGCTTGGACAGCATGCATGCAATTCCAATACTGGCTAAAGAACGATACTCACCAAGCGTCCCTTTGCCACGATCACCTTGCGCGGCTCCTTGCCTTCCAAATATTTCCGGACGGTTTCGGATGCCAGCGCCGCGGACTTGATCTCATCTTCCGTCGCTTCGGCTGGGACAATGACCTTGTCGCGCACCTTGCCATTGATCTGCACGGGGATTTCGATAGAGTCTTCTCTTGTGGCGGCTTCGTCCACGACGGGCCAGCCTTGTTGATGGATGGAATATGGCTTGCCCAGATGATTCGTCCACAGCTCTTCAGCGATGTGCGGCGTCACAGGAGCCATCATCTTCAAATAGATCTCCTGCGCTTCCTGCCACTCGTCGCTGCCAGCCGCGCCGGCTTCGCGCGCTTTGTACATTTCGTTCATCAATTCCATCAGAGATGAGACGATGGTGTTGAACTCAAAGTTTTCGAAGTCGCGGGTCACACGCTTTAAGGTCTGGTGAACCTTGCGGCGCAGATTCTTTTTGGTTTCTTCCGAAGCAGTTGTCGGCGGAGTCGGATCGGTAAACAAGGTCCACACACGGCGCACCCAACGCGCGCTTCCTTCAATGCCCTGCGAGTCCCACGGTGCTCCCATCTCCCAGCGTGCAAAGAACAGGATGTAGGCACGCACCGTATCCGCACCGTAGCGATTGACCAGCACATCGGGCGCGATCACATTCCCCTTGCTTTTGGACATCTTGTCACCGTCTTCACCCAGCACCATGCCTTGATTGCGCAATTGCAGCATGGGCTCGTGGCCTTCGGTAAGGCCAATATCACGCAGCGCTTTGTGGAAAAAGCGCGTGTACAGCAAATGCATGGTGGCATGTTCGATGCCTCCCGTGTACGTATCGACGGGCATCCAATAGTTGTACTCGGCTTCATCAAACGGACCCTTGTCATACTTCGGCGACAGATAACGCAGGTGATACCACGACGAACACATGAACGTATCCATCGTGTCAGTTTCACGCGTGGCAGGGCCGTTGCACACGGGGCAGGTCGTATGCTTCCACGTGGGATGCAGTTTCAGCGGGCTTTCGCCGGTGGGTTTCCATTCCACATCTTCGGGGAGGGTCACCGGCAATTGGTCATCGGGCACGGGATTCCATCCATGTATCTCGCAATGTACCATTGGGATGGGTGCGCCCCAATATCGCTGACGGCTGATCAACCAATCGCGATAACGATAATTCACCGATTCTTTACCAATCCCTTGCTGCGTGAGCCAATCCAACACAGCCGCAATGCTCGGATTCTTTCTTCCTTTTTCTGTGTTGACTTTCGTTCCGTTCAACATGCCAGAATTGATCATGATACCGGGCCCAACATAGGCAGATTCCAAAACAGGCGCTTCACTCTGCCCCTCAGGCTGGATGACCGGGATTATGGGCAGTTCATACTTCCGGGCAAATGCAAAATCACGCTCATCATGCGCAGGCACAGCCATGATCGCGCCCGTGCCATAGGACATCATCACATAGTCCGCGATCCAGATCGGGATGCGTGCCTGATTGACAGGGTTGATGGCATATGCGCCCGTGAACACGCCCGTCTTTTCCTTATCTACCGCACCGCGCTGAATATCCGTCTGGCGCGCAGCTTGCGCTTTGTATTCGTTGACGGCAGCTTTGTTTTCGGGTGTAGTGATTTCATCCACCAATGGGTGTTCAGGCGAGAAGACCATGAAGGTTGCGCCCCACAACGTATCGGGACGGGTGGTGAAGATCTCAACATTATGGCTGCCGATTTCAGTTTTGAAGATGACCGATGCGCCTTCACTGCGGTCGATCCAGTTCGTCTGCAAGGTCTTCACGCGTTCGGGCCAGTCAATGCCGTCAAAGTTCAACAACTCATCGGCATATTTCGTGGCTTTGAAGAACCACTGCTCAAGATCCTTTTTGATGACAGGTGTACCGCAGCGTTCGCAATGACGGTCATCTCCCCAGACCTGCTCGCGCGCCAATGTGGTGTTACAGTTTGGGCACCAATCCACGGCGGACATTTTTCGGTAAGCCAACCCTGCCTTGTACAATTGAATAAAGAACCACTCTGTCCACTTGTAATAACTTGGGTCAGCCGAAATAGCTTCACGCTCCCAATCGAACATCGCACCCATTGTTTTCATCTGTGTGCGCATGCGGTCAATATTCTGGAACGTGCGCTTCATCGGGTGGATGCCATCCTTGATGGCTGCATTTTCCGCCGGCAGACCGAAGGCATCAAAACCCATTGGGAACATCACGTTATAGCCGCGCATGCGCATGAAACGCGCGCGTGTATCGGGGGGGATCATCGAAAACCAATGGCCAATGTGCAAGTCACCGCTTGGGTACGGCAGCATGGTCAATGCGTAGTGTTTCGGCTTGCTGTTGTCGATCACCGCACGGTACAACTTGTCCGCCTCCCATTTCTCCTGCCACTTCTTCTCCAGCGCTTGCGGCTGGTAGGATTTATCCTGGCGGGTGGAGGCAGACTCGGCAGCCTTCTTTGTTTTGAGGGGCACGATCGCTTTTGGCTTATCAGTCACAGGCACAACCGCCTTCTGTTTCTTTTCTGCAACGACCACAGCCATCTGCTTTGCGGGTCCGATCGCCATCGTAGTCTTCTCCGCTTTTGGAGATGCTTTTTTGGTTTTCGGAGCAGTTTTCTTTACAGGAGTTTTCCTTGCGGCAGGCTTCTTGACCTTCACAGAAGCTTTCGCCGCAACTTTTTTAACAGCTGCCTTTGCCGAGGTCTTCGCCTTCACACTGGTCTTTACTTTTTTGACGGCGGCCTTTTTCACTACGGCTTTCTTCGCAACAGTTTTCTTTTTTACATCTTTTTTCTTTTTCGCTTCAGCCATTCTTACCTCATGAAATAAGTATCAGGTTTCAAGTATCGGGAGTCGGGTATGAACCAGCTCCGTTATTTCCAACACGGTTGATGAAACAGAAGGCCCGCAAGCAAAGGTCCCTGCTTTAAAAAGACTTTATGTATTTTCATGCGTACCTCCTTTATTATTATGTCATTGCGAGGGCGCCAGCCCGAAGGATCTCCTCGTCGACTTAAACAAAAAACCCTTCATCCACAACAGGGACGAAGAGCATTCTCCGCGGTACCACCCAGTTTACGTTCAAACAACGAACGTCACTTTGTCGCTGTAACGGGCTTGCCCGGCGTTGACTACTTGATTCACCAACACAGTCTCTCTTGCGAGATAACAGGCGAGTTCGGTCTTTTTGGATAGTGTCCCGTTGACACTGGTGCTGGGCTTCCACCTCACTCTCCCAACTCGCTGACGGGTTGACCTACTACTCCTGCCATGACTTTTCAATTTTTGTTTCGAGTGGACCCAGAGGGATTCGAACCCTCGACCTTCTCAATGCCATTGAGACGCGCTCCCAACTGCGCTATGGGCCCATATTTAATTTTCTTTTCCGCCTGTAGTGGACCTGAGGGGATTCGAACCCCTGACCTCCTCAGTGCGATTGAGGCGCGCTCCCAACTGCGCTACAGGCCCGTTTTTTCATCCCACTCGTGCGGGACAAGGCGAAGGGTATTCTACCTGAGGCGTTTCGGAATGTCAATGAAGCGCGCACGGAAAAATGTCAAAAGGATATTGATGCTCACGCGATTGGCAGCAAGATTTTAAAGGTCGAGCCCAGCTTCTCACCTTCAGACTCTGCCCAGATCTTACCGCCCTGCGCCTCGATCAAACCCTTTGCAATGGGGAGGCCAATTCCGAGCCCGCCGTAGCTGCGCGTATTGGGCGGCTCGATCTGATAGAACTCCTCAAATATCTTTTGCAGCTTATCCACAGGAATGCCGATGCCATGATCCTGTATCCATATCATGATGTGTTTCTCCTGCTTGACTGCCCCAATCACAATTTCACTTCCCTTTGGCGAAAAACGGATCGCATTGTTGAGCAGGTTGACAAGGGCTAGCGTTGTTTTTTCGGCATCCACATTCACAAAGATGGGATTCTCATCAAAAGCAAGTACCAGTTTCAGGTCCCGCCGCGCGGCGGAGTATTTGATCTCATCCAGGGCGAAGTTCAAAACGTCCTGAATGGAAATCCTGATCGGCTTCATTTGCATTTCATCAGATTGAAGCAGGGTCAGGTTGCTCATCTGGTCGAGGAGCGCATGCATTTGGGCTGCCGCGCCCAATACATGATTGGCATGTTCCGACGATTCTCCTTTGGAACTCTCCTGCAGGAAGGTTGCATACCCAATAATGATGCCCAAAGGAGTGCGCAGTTCGTGGGACGCCAGCGAAAGGAAGTTGCTTTTGATCTGATTGGTTGTTTTGACCTTTTCCAACGCCTGCTGTGTGGACTTTAACAAACGCGCGTTGTTGATGGCGATGGCCGCATGCGCCGCCGTAACGGAGAGGACCGCCACATCGCTATCGGAGAAACCGCCTTCTTTTTTATTGACCGCTTCGAGCACGCCCATCGTTCGGTCTTTGATGAGCATGGGCACGCCAAGCAGTGAATTTATCTTGAATTTGATATGGTCGGAAACGAGGGAATAATGACGCGGGTCCTGCTCCACACTATTCAAAACGAGCGGCTGATTCGTGCGGAAGATCGTGCCAGCCAGGCTGTTATCAATGGGGACGGGGATCTCGGCCAGCTTATCGGGGTTGGACCCTGTCGCAGCCGCAAAATACAAGCGCGGATTCTTTTCGTCATACAAAAGAATGGACGCGGCTTCGCACTCCAATAGCTCGCTGGCAGTGGCGGTGATCAGCTGCAGCAGTTCATCCAGGTCGAGCGTTGAGTTTAAAGTGACGCTTAATTCAACCAGACGCAAAAGCGATTTGTGGCGTCCCTCAAGATCGCGGAGTTGTCCTGTTTTGGTAAGAGTAGGCATACGAAAAGTGTACAGTATTTTCAAACGAATTCAACCCCCAATTGTCCTACAAGCTGGTTGCAACGCTGCTTTAATATACCGAATAAAAAGGGACAGGCAGGATACCTGCCTGTCCCTTTTTATAAAATCATTTTCTACGGAGCGGCTGGTTGAGCGGGCTTATCGCCGCGCGGACCGCCGAAGCCGCCAAGACCGGGACCGTCGAGGAAGCCTTTTTCAAGTCCTTCCAAAAGCCAGTCGGCTTTCTCCTGCGAGATGGTTCCATCGACTATGCCAGCTTCGATGCGGGCGCGAATCTCTACGGCATGAGCGGCACTGATCGCAGCCCGCACATCCTGAATATCCACGTTGGCAGCGGCAGCCAGGTCAGCCAGGGTCTTGCCGCTCTTCAGCGCGGTGGAGAGTTCATCACTCGTCATGCCCAGGGCTTTGGCAGCAGCCGCGAGTTCGGCATCGCCCAAACCACGTCCGCCGCCGCGGCCTGGCCCGCCATCATGCTGGGGCGTGACACCTGCCTGCGCATACGCAGTGGTTGCGCCCACCGCGCCGAAGACCATCACAACGGCCAGCAGACCGCCGAGCACGATCAAAATTTTCTTCTTCATAGTTTCACCTCTTGATAAATTTGTGGTTGAAACGCCTTCAACCTTCTCCCATGATAGTGAAACCTTGTTATCGGGCTGTTACCAACTTATCAAGAAATTGTGTGGATGGATAACTGTCTTTTTTCACTTGACCTTCCCCCATTCCCGTCCTACAATTCATCTGTCTGACAAGTTAATTTTGTTCTCAAAAGGAGAATTCCCATGCCCGACTATTTGTTCCGCGGTTCGCTTGAAAAACTCGACCCTGATGTTTACAAACTGACCCAACTCGAAGCAGAGCGGCAGTATCGCAAATTGATATTGATCGCGTCCGAATCCACCGCCCCGATGGCTGTCCGTGAAGCGCTCTCTTCCGCATTCCAGAATATTTATGCGGAAGGTTATCCCGATGAAGATACGCGCTGGATGGATGATGAAGAAATTTTAGATTATCCCGCCCGCCTCGGCAACTACCGCCGCAACAGCGACCCGCGCTATTACAAAGGCGTGGAATATGCGGACACGGTCGAAGCTCTTGCCCGCCGCCGCGCTGCACAGACCTTCGCCGCCAACGGATATTCCGCCGACCAGATCTTCGTCAACGTGCAAGCCTTATCGGGCGCGCCCGCTAACAACGCGGTCTATCACGCGCTGATCAACCTCGGCGATACCGTGATGGGACTCAACCTCCTCCACGGCGGACATCTCTCTCACGGCTCGTCGGTCAACCGCTCGGGGAAATTCTTCAAGGCCGTGCATTACACAATTGATTCAAACGAAAAAATTGATTATGACGCCGTGCGCGCATTGGCCTTGGAAAACAAACCCAAGCTGATGATCGCTGGTTATTCATCTTACTCATGGGTTCCCGATTGGAAGAAGTTCCGTGAGATCGCGGACGAAGTGGGCGCGTATTTCCTCGCGGACATTTCGCACATCGGCGGGCTTGTGGCGGCAGGCGTTGTTCCCTCCCCCATCGGCCATGCGCATGTGGTCATGTCCACCACGCATAAATCGATTGACGGCCCGCGCGGTGCAGTGTTGATGACAACGGATGCGGCCATCGCAAAGAAGATCGATAAAGCCGTCTTCCCCGGCGAACAGGGCGGACCGCATGTGAACGTTTTCGCGGCTCTTGCCTTAACCTTCAAGCTGACTCAGACCAGGCAGTTTAAACAACTCCAGGCACAGACTCTCAAAAATGCAAAAGCCATGGCCGACCAGTTCACCAAGCGTGGACTGCGCGTCCCGTTTGGCGGAACAGATACGCATTTAGTCAATGTCGATTGCACCAGCATTGTCGGTGAGGACGGCACCAAACTGAGCGGCGACCAGGCCTCGCGCATTTTGGATATTGTCGGAGTTGTCGTAAATCGCAACACCATCCCGGGTGACAAGAACTCGATGGACCCGAGCGGCATTCGCCTCGGCACGCCGTGGATCACCCAGCGCGGCTTCGATGAAAAGAAGACCCGCGAACTCGCCAACGTGATGGCGGATGTATTACTGGCTTGTGCGCCCCACTCCGTGGACACGGTCAAGAAAGGCAAACAACGCCGCGCAAAGCTGGATTTCAACGTCTTGAACCAAGCCAAGTTGAAGATCCGCAAGCTGGCAACCTCGGCGGGCATTGACTTCAAGCCGACCAAGAATGGCTATCCTCATTTCTATTACATCGACGATAAATCCGCCACAGGCGTGTACGAATTAAGCGGACAGCGAATTCGTCAGGTGCTCGATTATGCCGTCGCTTCCGACCTCTCCGCCTTGAAGAAGGGACAATCGCAGGCGACCTTTATTGCCACGCCCAAGGGCATCACCAAGGGCACTCTGGTCAAAGTGAACGATACCACCTACCAGTTGCAGGTGCCCACCGCCAAGGCAAACGTGATCGGCACCTGGCTGCGCGATCTCTCGGACGGCTACACCTCCTTCCATCTCGATGGTGAAAAGGACTTCTCGGCGGCGCGCATGCCCGGCCCCTTCGAGGTCAGGGATGTCAAAAAGAAAATCGCAGCTGCGGAAGGGAAAGCCCTCAGCCAGAGAAAACCCTGGTTCATCGGCGACCTGCCCAAGGCGGAGGAAGAGCCGCACCGCATCGTCACCAAGGATGTCCTGCCTGCCTTTGAATGGGTTGAATCGGAAGGCGAGTTAAAGAAGACCGCTTTGAATCAAACCCACCGCGACCTCGGCGGCAGAATGGTTCCCTTTGCAGGTTGGGAAATGCCCGTGCAATATACGGGAATTTTTGAGGAGCATCTTGCCACTCGCAATGCGGCGGGGTTGTTCGATGTTTCGCACATGGGCGTGTACGATGTGCGCGGCGCGGATGCGGCTTCCTTCCTCGATACGGTCTGCGGCAATGACTGCGGCGGCTTGCAGCCCGGTGAAAGTTTGTACACCCACTTCCTCACCCCCGATGCGGACGTGATCGATGATACCCTCGTCTATCGCCGCGGCTGGAACGATTATCTCGTTGTCGTCAACGCCTCCAACGATGACAAGGACCGTACCTGGCTCGAAAGCGTGCGCGACGGTAAAGTGAAGATCGACAACCACAAACCCTGGGTGCGCACCTATGGCTATGAAGCGATCATCCGCAACCTGCGGGACCCGAAAGCTGGTTCTGCCATGCGGGTGGACATTGCCCTGCAGGGACCCAAAAGCCGCGACATCCTGCTTGCCATGGGCGTGGACGATAAAACCAAAGCGCGCATCATGAAGTTAAAGCGCACCGAGTTATGCGATGCCAAAGTGGGCGGCTTTGACCTCATCGTCTCGCGCACAGGCTACACAGGCGAGAAGATGGCTTTTGAATTGTTCGTCCACCCCGAGCGCGCCGTGGACTTCTGGCTGGCCGTGATGAAAGCGGGCGAGCCGTTCGGCGTCAAGCCCATCGGTTTGGGCGCAAGGGATTCATTGCGCACTGAAGCAGGCTTGCCGTTGTACGGTCACGAAATGGGACTTGGCTCTGGCAAGTTCGACGGACGCGACCTCGGTGTTGCCGAAGGCGGATTTGGTTCCTACGTCAAAACCTACAAGCCGTGGTTCATCGGTCGAGACGCCTACGTGGCGCGCGAGAAAGAACGCAAGGGAGCGGTCATCCGCTTCACCTTCGATGACCAGCGCGTGCGCATGGCGCACAACGGCGACCCCGTGGTGAACGCCAACGGCGAACGCATTGGCTTCG
>JACZJB010000204.1 GCA_014860805.1 Anaerolineales bacterium | reverse complement strand
GCATCCGTCGGCACCCTTGGCGATGCCGAGGCGTACCAGATCACCGTGGAAGATGTTACCTCCAGCCAAACGCGCCGTCTCACGGACTATGTGACCGACACAAAATATATTGTGCCGACTTCCTTCCGCCCGAAAGATAACGTGGCGCATGTTCTGCGTTGGTGGGTCACCCCTGTCCGCCAGACCGGTGTGGATGATCAGGGACAGCCCATTTGGGTTGCTTCGGGCGCAGTCAGCGACAAACGAGTCTTCACCTGGGTGGGAGTTGCCGTTCAAGGCACGCCCAATCCGTAAATAAACAAACTCCCCGTCAGCTTGGCGGGGAGTTTTCATTTGAAAGCAATCTCCAGTAACAGAACCAGGTATCAGCGCGGTTTGACGCGCGGCTGTAAGATACATATCCATTGGGATGTCATAAATCCGATTCGACATAAAATAAAATCTTTTTTGGAGGATGCTTGTGGTCAAAACATTATTGAAAATCCTTGGAGTCCTGCTCATCATCTCCGGCGGCATTTGGATATTACAGGGCACGAACATTTTGCCCGGAAGTTTTATGACCGGCGATCCGCAATGGGCAATCAACGGCGCCATCACTGCGTTGATCGGTGCAGGTTTATTCTGGCTGGTAAATCGAAAATAAGCATGAGTGACCCCATTCAAATTGGAGACAGAGTTCAAATCTACCTGGATTCGAAATTCGGAGAAAAAGAAGGCTGGTATGAAGGCAAAGTCTTCAAGATAGACCCGTACTCCGAGCATCGCAGTTTTTACTGGGTGCAGTTAAGTGCAGAAGCGCAATTAATATTGGGAATGCGGCAAATCTCCGTGTTCAATTTGAAGAATATAAAAAAAGTGTTGGATATATAGTTTCAGATCACACAAACCAGCAGAGTCCGTTGCAGTCATCAACGCCTGGCTTGATGATCAATTGAAATAATGCAACAAACACCCCTGTATTGGACAGGAGTGTTTTCATAATACGATACAATCAAGGTATGAATTCTTTTTCTCTGACCTCCCTGCTTGAAAAGGCGCTGGACTCTCGCGATCAATTAATCGATGCCAAACACGAAAGTGCTTATCGCCTCTTCAACGGGTTCACCGAAGGCTGCTCCGATCTCATCATTGATGTTTATGCAGCGACCGCTGTCATCCACAATTATGCGGATGATCCTGAGCAGGGCGTACCTCTTGTCCAGGAAGCACAGCAATTCCTCACTGCTTCCCTGCCCTGGCTTCAAGCGGGCATCCTCAAAACGCGGAACGGCGCAACTCAGGAAGAAAAACGCGGAAAGATTTTATTCGGCACCGAGTTGGATCGTAAAATAAAAGAACATGATATCTGGTATTCCATCAACCTGACCTTAAACCGTGACTCGAGTCTTTACCTTGATACTCGCAATCTGCGCAAATGGCTCATCGAAAACATAAAAGGGAAGTCCCTGCTGAACACATTTGCATATACCGGAAGTTTTGGGGTCGCCGCGCTAAAAGGCGGAGCCAGCCGTGTTGTGCAGATCGACATGAACCGCGACTTTCTCAACATCGCAAAGACCTCATACACATTGAACGGCTTTCCCATTCAAAAAGGGAATTTTATCTCCAGGGACTTCTTCGAACAGGTCAGCAACCTCAAGCGCAACAACACCTTCTTTGACTGTGTCATCATCGATCCTCCATTTTTCTCGACCACCTCCAAAGGCAGGGTGGACCAGGAAAAGGAAAGCGCGCGGTTGATCAACAAGGTACGGCCGCTCATCAACAACGGCGGATATCTGGTCGCGATCAACAACGCGCTATATGTGAGTGGAAAAGAATATATGCAAACGCTCGAAGAACTTTGCAGGGATGGATATTTAAAAATCAGGGAATTAATTCGCGTCCCTGAAGATTTCACGGGCTACAACCCTGTCGGGAAACCCATCACCGACCCAAGCCCATTCAATCATTCCACCAAGATCGCAATACTGGATGTCAAACGCAAATAAATATGGCTGAAACTTATTTTTGTCACCACTGCCAGCAGAGCATCACCCTTCCCGACGCATTGGACAACTCAATTCCAGACGAGACCGTACGACTTTCCCGAATCAACCGCAATATAGATGCCATGTTCACCCTGCAAGTAAAATTCGGGGTCGGCTTGGGAGATGCGAAATTCATCACACAACATATCTCAAAATCGAAAGGCCGCTGCGCCAACTGTGGAAAAAATCTTCTGGAAGACGGCATCACATACTGCCCGCATTGCAGCGGACTGAATTTCAACTGGTGAACTTAAACAGACGCTTCTGTCTTCCCCGAAGTGGACATGACAAACCCGATGAACATCAGAATCGCGCCGATAAATTCGCTGAGATACAGCATGTCAACATAGCCCGCCTTGAGCAAAGTTCCTCCCATGGCAGGGGAAAGCGCGCCGGCAGCAATCAGCACATTACCGAACATACGGTTGGCAAGTATCTTTTTGCGCCAAAACAAAAACGCGGAATAGATCGCACCGCCAACCAGTGTGATCGTCCCATAGATGTTAAGCAAAATTGTCAGAAAAATAGTTACTCCTCCGCGGGAAAGAATATCTTTATACTGTTCCGAAGCGGGCAAGCTGACGTTGTAACTCGCAGAGAGGATCGGGGATGCCATAACGAGGAAAAATGCCAGTAGTGAAACAGCGCCCAATATCCAGGTAGTGATCTGAGCCGCACGCCCTTTGCGAATCAGCAAATGGACAGTGCCCATGCCAAGCCATGCAGCAGTCAACATTGCGCCTGTCAAATACCAGATTTTCAAAACAAAAGCATTGAAAGCCATCGTGAGGATCACTTCACTTAAAGTGCCGAGCCCATAAAACAACAGTCCAAACGCCCACAATAAAAGATGAGTCCCGCCGCGCTGACGGTAGCGGTTGTAAACGGCAATGGCGAAAACAAAAGTCACAAAGGTGGAAAGATATGGGATATACGTCATGGTATTTTCCTGTTTGAAAGTTGAATTAAGCCGAAGGGGTGGCACCCATCAGCGACAAGCCGACAATAACCAGTGAGCCGAGAAGAATTAAAACAAGGATGATCAATACAATCGGGATGAGTTTATCAATAAGAGCGGATGGCAAGAAACGCTTAGAACGAATTGACATAATGCTCCTGTCACAAGCCATAATTAAACGCAACGAGGGCGTTTGAACGCCCTCGCCTCTGAATGATCAAATTGTACATTTGAGGATTAAAAAAGCAATACAGATTTATGTAGAATTTGAATAGAAATTTGTGAGTAAATTAAGATTCAATCACAGTTACTTTTGCAATGCCGCTTCAATGATTTGCTGAACCCGCGAAGCCATGCTCGACGGATCGGGATGCAGACCTTCGATCAATAATGCATTCTCATATATTTGTTCGATGATGATAGTTTGCAGCTCTGAATTCGCCTCCAATTTGAGCAGGTTCTTCAGGCTGGGATGTGACGCATTCAACTCCAGCACCTTCTTTGGGATTTCATATTCCTTGCCGAGGTATTTATACACGCGCTGCAATTCCGAATTTGCACTGGCATCTGCATCCGCCAGACGCGCCACAGACTGAACCAAACGATGACTGGCGCGCACATCCGTCACACGCTCCCCAAGCACCTTCTTGAAAATATCAACCAGCGAACTAAAATCCGCCTCGGGAATCTTGTCTTCAGCCTGCTCCTGTGACTTTGGCATTTGTTCCACATCGGCATTTGCCACATTCTTCAAGTCATACTCCTTATATTTGTGCAAGCCCATCAACATGAACGAGTCCATTGGGTCAGTAAGCAGGAGCACTTCCGTACCTTGCGAGTGAAAATAATCCAGATGCGGGCTTCTCAGCACAGACTTTGGATCTTCGCCCACGATGTAATAGATTTCTTTCTGTCCGTCTTTCATGCGCGAAACATAATCAGCCAATGATGACCATGGTTCGGGATTCAAGTTTGTTTTGAACCGCAGCAACGGACTGATCGTCTCAACATCTGCCGGGCTAGCGGCGATGCCCTGCTTCAGGTACACGCCAAATTCTTTCCAGAAGATCTCATATTTTTTGGCATCGTTTTTGGCAAGGTTTTCCAGCTCGCGCATCACCTGGTTTGTGAGCACCTTTTTCAGTTTGGGCATCAGCCCGCTTGACTGAACAGTTTCCCGCGAGACATTGAGCGGCAAATCCTCCGAGTCCACCACGCCTTGTACGAAGCGCAAATACTCAGGCAGCAAATCCTTGTTATATTCGTCGATCAAAATATTACGCGTGTACAACTTCAATCCGTCATCTTTTCGCAACGAAAAAATCCCACGCTCCGCTTTTCCCGGGATATACAATAAAGCATACAATTGCACTGGCGCATCGGTGGATATGTGCACATGCAGCAGCGGGTCTTCAAAATCGAGGGTGGTCTGTCGGTAAAACTCCTTGTATTGCTCCTCGGTCACTTCCTGTTTCGAAGTGCGCCAAAGCGAAGTTTGTTTATTGACCGCTGTGTTATCTTCGCCGATATAAATGGGAAAACCAATGTAATCGGAATGTTTATGAATGATGTTCTTCAGCCGATATTCCTCTGAAAACTCAGATGCATCTTCTTTAAGTTTGATCTCGATCTTCGTTCCCCTCTCGCTCATATCTGCATCGCCAATCTGATAGGTATCCTCCCCTGTGGCATACCACGTCACCGCCTTGGAATCCTTTTTGAACGAGCGTGAAGTCACCCGCACCCATTCCGCCACCATGAACACGGAATAAAATCCCACGCCAAATTGGCCAATGACCTTGGACAGATCCGTGTTCTTATCTTTTGTGGCTTCAATAAACTTGCGCGCTCCAGACTGAGCGATTGTCCCAAGGTTTTCAATGACTTCATCATGCGTCATTCCAATACCAGTATCGTGAACGGTGAGTGTGCGTGCCTCTTTATCTGCTGTGATATGGATTTTTAATTCAGCATTAGGGTCAAGCACGTCACGATTGGTTACCGTCTCAAAACGTAGGCGGTTGAGCGCATCTGACGCGTTTGAAAGCAACTCGCGCAGGAAAACTTCCCGCTCCTTATACAGGGAGTGGATGAGAATATTAAGCAGTTGTTTGGTCTCTGCCTTAAATAAGAATTGTTGGGTTTCAGACATGTTTGCCTCCTGAAAAATAGAAAAACTCCATTGAAGGGAATTTATATTTTTGCAAATTTTAAATCTTGCCCGTCATTTTGACGGTAAGAATTTTGTTAGAAAATTTCAGGCTTTCACAAATAAAAATGAAGCAATCCTCGGGGGTTTATTTTTATCAGCTTCGTGCCAATACTCGTCAAATTTAACGAGTGTAAAACCATGTCCTGCGGCGGAATTCGTGAAATCTGAAATGTGATGCACAAAGACATCCACCTCAATGGTCTCCCCAACTTTTTCAAACCTGGCTTTTGCACCCTGGTATTGCCTGAAAGGATGTAATTCATTTATGAAGAATCTTCCCTTCGGCTTTAAAGTCCGCGATGCCTCGGCAAAGATATGATCGAGATCTTGAATGTGCTCCAGCACAAGATTACAGGTGACGAGGTCATACTCTGCATCATCACAAGGCCACCGCTTCGTTAGATCCGCAATCGAAAAGCGGACATTCTCTGCCTTTACTTTCTCTTTCGCCTTCTCAATCATCCCGGACGAAAAGTCGAGTGCATGTACTTTCGCACCGATATCGGCAAGGAATATGGTGTTCTTACCTGTGCCACAGCCGATCTCAAGGATGGAATCGAAATGTTGACCCGCAATACTTTTGCGGGTCAACATTTGGTCGAGGTCACGGGTCAGGTTTTGGTTCGAGTCATAAATTTCTGACCACTGGTTATAGGAATTTTGGATGCTCATCCTTTGATTTTACATCATCAAAAGCCTTATTGAATTTCTCCCTCACACCCGGTGAATAAATCCGTACCAGGGCCGCCCACACAAACGTCATTTCCGTCGCCGCCGGCAAACAGGTCATCTCCGCCGCCACCAAGAATGCAGTCGTTGCCGCCCAAACCATTGATATCATCCACGCCGGAGCCGCCAATAATGAGATCATTGCCTTCAGAGCCAGTCAACGCACCAGAGCCGCTGACAAGGTTCGTCACGTTTATCCCTGCACAGGCTGCTGGTTTAAGATGATTGATGTTGTACATAAGATTCTGACTGTCAATGCGCGTGGAGGGGATGGTATTGGTAGCAGCGACTGCCGTCATGGAGGTAATGACAATCAGCGCAACCAGCCCAAAGATTATGAGTCGAAGCGAGAGTCTAAATTTTGCTCTCATAGTTTTATTTTTCTTAATACCGTAGTTTCTCTGCGGGGAGCTGTAAACTCAAGTTCACCGGTGTTAATGACATATTCGATCTGTTCCTTGGGCGCCTGCGTTTGATTCGCATGCTTTTCGACAAGCGGCATATTTTCAGGTTCAGGCATATAAACATAAACCACCCTATTCTCCTGTTTATCTACAGCACGAGAAGGTTCCTCGGCATAGACAGGTTCAGGCACAGGGACGAATACAGGATCGCGGTTAATGGATTCTGTGTAATCGGTCACGTCATTATGAGTTACTGGATCAACCGCCTCATCAGAACTGCCATTCCCGCCGTCAGTGACAACATAACGATAGGTTGTTCCATTACTTTGAACAAAATAATAGTGCAGCAAATTGCGGCTCATGTGCAGGATCATTGTGCCATGCCGTTCAGCAAGCCGCACAAGGTCTTCCATCGCCGCTACATCAATGATGGAAGAGGTTGGAGCAATATTTTGCTCGTTGACGTCCACCAGCAAAGTTCTGTATTTTAAGTGGATTAACGCCTCCTGACTTTGGCTGGTCATACGATACATACCAATCCCAGCCATGATCAAGCCACATAAAGAAAGCCCAAAACCAACCAGGGAGACGAACCGTAAAATCCACACCGATAGTTTTAAACCGAAGAGTGAGATCGTATTCGGTTTGAAATCTGCGCCGCCTGCCAATCCCTGCTTGAATGAGTATAGTGGATCTGCCTGTCCTTCTCCGGAAACAACATAAAAATTGACCTTGTTGTAGTTGAAAAGAAGAGCGGGAGCAAATGAATCGCTGACCTGTCCCCCTTCCATGTTGGCGGTAAAAGCTGTGTCCGTGACAATTTCCAATGTGTAGGAGACTTGCTTCAGTCCAGCCTGCTCCTCCACAAGATTGACGAGTGACTCGACCTGGCACAGATCAAGAGTGGATGTAGTGAAATATGAATTACCTGAAAATGTAGTTTCCGAATTCAAGGGAATTGTGCGGACCCAACCACTCTGCTCATCCATGATCCGTGCAACCATTTTTTGAGTCCCGGAAACGTCGTGCAAACCGCCTCCACTGAGATTGTAGTTAAAACCGATGTTTAGGAAACATGTCAGCTTTGGGAAGACAGGTTCGCCTGCGCGGACAACATCTGTGTCATATACTCCGGGCGTTCCTGTTGCCGAATAAAAGTAATATCCCTCCTGTTTATATGGGATATTTTCTGCTGGGGTGTTTAATGGACGGGTAAAAGAATAAATTCCAGATGCAAGGAATACCAAGGCAAGAAAGCCAAAACCATAAATGGCCATTTCCGGGATTCCTCCAAAGCCGCCTGACGGATTAGTTTTTTCCTTTTTACGCCGAAATGGTGTTCTGACCGTTTCAAACATAAAAACACCTCCCAGAAAAGCAACAATGAGCGACATATGAAGCGGAACCCGCATCCACTCAATAGCTTTTCCCAATTTTGGTGCATGCAACCATAGTTTGCCGATGATCTCATCCTGAATCGGCTGATATGAATCCAGCCACTCATTATTATCACCTTGAAGAACGAACCGATCGAATTCCGTACGAACGATACGATGGAAAACGAAACTATTCATTTCTGCATTTTTATAAACAACCGCATCGCCCACGCCGTAAACTGGCGCTGCCCGAACAAGCACCAGGTCGCCCCGATAAAAGCCCGGCTCCATGCTGTTGCCATCCACGATGGCATACGTCACCCAACCGCCCAACTGAGTTGGGGCAAGGGTTATCCACAGGATCAACAGAAACGAGATCGAGGACAACGCAACAGGAATAAGCGGTTGGGGTCTGATGTTTTTCATCATAAAATTATTAATAAGATGCTTACTTAAGAAAAGCAGGTCTGTTCATGGCGTCATCCCGCCAACCTTCAAAATCGGGGAATGCCATTAAACAGACCTGCTTGCTTCGTACAACTATTTACAACAAAGGTTAGTTACTGGTGGCAATCACACGCAATTGATCAATACTTGAAACTGTCAGACCGGTGGTATCGCATTCCCAAACTGTGCCAGTGTCGAGAGCGCAAGCGTACCAATCGCCGGTGGTGGCTACAAGCTGAACTTTCACAGTCGCAGCAGCGGCTCCAAGATCAAATGAAACCTGGTCGAGGGTGGAGGGGTCGGTCCCATTCAAGGTATAAGCGACAGCAGTTACTGTGTAACCGCTGACTGTGCCGGAGCCGTCGCCAGCCTTGGTATCAGGGACGGTATTGGCAGCAGCAAACGCATATGCCGCAACCGAAATTACAACGATTGTAAATACAACAAACAAAACTTTGAAATTACGTAACATGGCTTTTCTCCTTGTTTTGCAGAACCGACTGAAAGCGGGTCTGCGCTAGTGAAATAAAACACGGTGAAGGTTGAAAGCCATCCGATGAAAAAGACCTGGCTTTTGATAAGCCAGGCCAAAAGACACAAAAATATTTTGTGATCTTCGGCGGCCTGGCGGTCATGGTCACTTTTCAGTGACTGTAGACCCATGGCTTTGCGTCACCGGTTTTCACCGGTTTTGCCTTTATCGGATGTTCTTATGCAAATAATATAGCATTAATTAAATATTTGACACCTTACAAAACAATTGCAACGAATCAAGTACTTTCAATTTAGCAAGCAATGATTTTTCGCAAAACTCAACGCAAAGTGATGTTCGTCATCTTGTTTGCGAGTGCAGAATGCTTATAATTTTCTTAATAAACCGCTTGTTCAAACAAAACAAATGCACACATTTAAGGAGATTTTTTTATGTCAAAACTCGATACCATGGTTCATGATTTCCTTGCACAGAAAAAGGTCGCTGTGGTGGGAGTATCTGACAAACGAGATACAGGCTGCAATTTGAGTTACCAAAAATTTAAAGAAAACGGCTATCAGGTCTATGCTGTCAATCCTCGTATCACCTCTTTTCAAGGCGATGCATGCTACCCAGACTTGAAATCCATTCCCGAAAAAGTGGATGCGGTCTTCATCCTCGCCAGTCCAAAGGTGACTGACCAAATCGTCAATCAATGTGTGGAATTGGGCATCAAACATGTATGGATGCATTGCATGATGGGCACAAAGCCCGGCCTGGTAAAGAGCATGACCAGTGTTTCGCCGCCCGCTGTGGACATGTGTAAAGCCAATGGAATTGCGGTTATTCCGGGTTCCTGCCCGAACCAATTTCTTAAACCCGATGGAGGTCATAAAATGATGCGGGGATTGTGGCGCATGTTCGGATATATGAAAATCGATTGAGAGACAAACGCAAATCGGGATGACATTGACCTGTCATCCCGATTTTTTATTACCACTGTCCCCAATGTCACGGAGCCCAAAAGACCAATATCAAGGGAATCGCCACCACCAGAACGATGATTTCCAGAAGCAGCCCCATGCGCCAGTAATCGCCGAATTTGTAGCCGCCGGGACCCATCACCAGCGTGTTGGACTGATGCCCGATGGGCGTGAGGAACGCGCATGACGCGCCAATGGTGATTGCCATCAGGAACGGGTCGATGGAAGCGTCCAACCCCTGCGCCGTGCGGATGGCGATGGGAGCCATCAACACAACTGCCGCAGCGTTGTTGACCAGATCCGAGAGGAACATGGTCGCAATCAACAGGATGATCAGGGCAAAAGCGGGTGGGAATTGGCTCGAGATGAGCAAAATGCCGTCCGCGATGAGTTGGGCGCCGCCCGTTGTTTCAAGCGCAGCGCCAACGGGAATCATTGCGCCAAGCAGGATGATGATGGGCCAGTTCACGCTTTCGTATGCTTCGCGCAGGTTGACGATGCGCGTCACAATCATGAGCAGGACGGCGGCGGTGAAGGCTATCTGCACTGGGATGAGTCCGGTGGCGGAGGCTATCAATGCGGCGGCGAAAATTCCGAGGGCGAGGAACATCTGTCCCTTTGGGGTGGCGAGGCGCAGGTCGCGTTGGGCGAGCGGCAGGCACCCAAGTCGTTCCACCACTTCCCTGATCGTCTCCACATGGCTTTGCAGAAGCAGGACGTCGCCGTTCTGAAAGCGGACGCTATCAAGCCGCTGGCGCATGAGTTTGCCCTGGCGCGAGATCGCCAGCAAGTTGACGCCGTAACTGCCGCGCAGGTTGAGCGTGCGGGGCGTGCCGCCGATCATGACCGAGTTTGGCATGATCACAGCTTCGAGCAGGGTGACATCGTCGGAATCCAAATCCGCTTGTTGGATCTTCTTGTCGGCGACGAGGTTAAGCCCCGTGGTTTGAACGAGTTTTTTGATGTTCTCCGCCTCGGCACTGACGATAAGGACATCCCCCGATAAAAGTTTAGTGTGCGCCGACGGTTCCATGCGGCGTTCACTTCCACGGATCAAACCAATGACCAGCGCCTGCGTTTTGGAAAACTCAGTCACTTCGTACAAACGTTTCCCGATCAGCGGTGATTTTTCGGGGATGCGCACTTCCGTGATGTAATTCTCGACATCGAAGAGACCGTCGTTGTCTGATTTGCTCTTGCGGACGGGAATCAAGCGCCAGCCGAAGAAGGTGATAAAGAGAATTCCAGCCACCGCCACACCGACACCAACGGGAGAAAAATCGAACATGCCAAATGGCGGCGCGCCTGTGCTTTCGCGGAAGGAGGAGGCAATGATGTTGGGCGGCGTGCCGATCAACGTGGTCATGCCACCGAGCAAGGAGGCGAACGCCAATGGCATGAGCAGGTACGAAGCGGGAATCTTTTTGCTGCGCGCGATCTGAAGCACAATGGGAAGCAGTAACGCCAGCGCGCCGACGTTGTTCATGAACGCGGAGAGCAGCGCGACGAAACTGGTCAGCGCAGCGAGTTGGATGACGATCCCGCCTTTGAGTTGGGCGAGCCAGTCGCCGATGATGCCGACGATGCCCGAGTTTTGCAGTCCGCGACTGAGGACGAGCACCGCCGCCACGGTTATGACAGCAGGATTACTAAACCCGATGAATGCCTGTTCGACGGGGAGCAGTCCCGTCAATGTAACGATGAGCAATGCCAGCAGGGCAACCACGTCGTAGCGCCAGCGCCCAGTGATGAACAGGACAAGCGTTAATAGAAGCGTTCCAAAGATGGTCCATTGGTCGAGTGACATGGCGCAATCTTATCAGGAATATTCCTTCTTCATTAACCTCTCAAATCCCTGTTTCGTGAGTTGACTTAACTCCGCGAACAAGGAGGTTTCGACCTTCTTAAAATTGAAACAGGATTTTCCCTGCATGTGTTTCTTGAGCTCGGGAGAGATGGTTTTCAGCAGGTCTGGATACATGTACACAGGCATCAAGTAGAACGAAACGTAATTCTTCTTAACCTGCGCCGCAGCGAAAAATAACTCCTTTTTCCATTTCTCGCTGTATGCGCCATCAAGAAAATAGTGTCCCGCTGTATCGACTTTGACAGTCATCTTTTTGGCGTATGGCTTGAGGATGGATTTAAGGCTTTCAAAGACAAGGGGAAATTCGGTTTGGGTGGACATGACTACTCCATGTTCTACTTCTAAAAGAAGTGTCTGCTTACGGCGCTACGACTATTTTGATAAATATCAGATCACCAAAGAAATTACCATTGGGGTCAACAGCCTGCCACGCCGATTCGTAAGAGCCAGATTCGGCGGGTGCAGTGAAAATCACTCGGAGAGTGGCTTGCGTCCCAGCGCGGGCAGGATACAGAAGCTGTTCCTGAGCCGCACCTAACGGGTCACCACCCACCCATTTCAGGCGATAAGTCTCGTCCCAGCTGCAGGTTCCGCTGTTTTGGACAAGCCATTGCTTGTCAATGGATGCATTTGGCAAAAAGGATGTACCATCTTCCACGGTAACATCGTCCACAAAAGAGAGCGCATCGCTGCACGGACCTGTCGTAGCTGTGGCAGTTACCGTAGCAGTAGGCAGAGGCGTGAACAAGGCTGGGACAGGAGTGGTAGTGGGCAATGGCTGTGCGGGTGGTGCAGCTGTCGGCGGGCGGAATGGCGTAGGTGTAGACGCTGGTGCACAAGCCCAAAGGGAAAAAATGCTTGTCAGCAGAATCAGGCAAAAGTTAAGGAAGAGGCGTGCTGAGCGAAGTCGAAGTGTCATCATAAGAAAAATGGACACGTTGCCGTGTCCATCTATTTTATACTTCTTCTTCAGTCCCGCCAGCATCATCTGCCGCCCCGAGAGGCTCGCCGCCAATTTCCAGCGGCAGGGCAATTTCACCCGTCATGGATTTTGTGCGGATGACGGCTTCGATCTCGCCCATCAGCTCGGGATTGGAGCGTAGGAAATCCTTGGCATTTTCGCGTCCCTGACCAAGGCGGATATCGCCATAGGAGAAGAATGCGCCGCGCTTCGTGATGACCTCGAATTTGGTTGCCAGGTCAAGAACATCACCTGACTTTGAGATGCCTTCGTTGAACATGATGTCGAACTCAGCCACGCGGAACGGTGGGGCAACTTTGTTTTTAACAACCTTGACACGGGTTCGGTTACCGATAACTTCTTCACCGACCTTGATGGATTGAATGCGGCGGACATCAAGGCGAATGGAAGCGTAGAACTTGAGCGCCTGACCGCCCGTGGTGGTTTCGGGGTTGCCGAACATGACGCCGATCTTCTGGCGGAGTTGGTTGGTGAAGATGACCGCTGTCTTGGTCTGGTTGATGGCACCGCTCAACTTGCGAAGCGCCTGAGACATGAGACGAGCCTGCACACCCATGGTGGCATCGCCCATGTCGCCTTCGATTTCAGAGCGCGGGACGAGTGCGGCAACCGAGTCAACGACAACCACGTCTACCGCGCCAGAGCGGACAAGGGTTTCCACGATCTCAAGTGCCTGTTCGCCTGTATCGGGCTGGGAGACAAGCAGGTTGTCAATATCCACGCCGACGCGCGCAGCATAGACGGGGTCAAGGGCATGCTCCATGTCAATGAAGGCAGCAGTGCCACCAGCCTTTTGAGCTTCGGCAACGATGTGTTGACAAAGAGTGGTTTTACCAGAGGACTCAGGCCCGTAAATTTCCATGATGCGTCCACGCGGAACGCCGCCCACGCCGAGGGCAATATCGAGAGAGAGGGAACCCGTCGGAAAGACTTCAGTCACCATAGCCTGCGCTTTGCCGAGCGGCATGATGGAGCCTTCGCCGAAAGTTTTAATAATGTCGCCCACGGCTTTGTCAAGCATGGCGCGCTTGGCAGAGTCCATGTTTGAATTGTTGGATTCAATTGCTTGTTCAGTTGAGCGGGATTTTCGAGCCATTGTTTAATTCTCCAGTACAGGTGTATAAGGTTGAAAATTGTGTGTTTCGAGAGTATAGCACAGATGTTCAGTACGTCAAGGGAGAGGCGTGGGAG
>JACZJB010000203.1 GCA_014860805.1 Anaerolineales bacterium | reverse complement strand
GTTTTAATAGATATGCTCATGGGTGTTTATTTTGAAATAAACCTGTGATCGGCCTTTTGCCCGTGCGTGACATGTTGAAATTATAGTGGTTATCTTGCGCCGTATAATTTCAATTGTAAAATAACTTCCTGTTGTTTGGAGAGAAGAAAATCCGCTTGCTGTTCCCTCAGGCAAGCGGATTTTCTGTCATTTATTATTTCGCATACTCGGTGGAGCGGGTTTCCCGAATGACCGTAACCCTGATCTGCCCGGGGTATTGCATGGTCTCTTCGATTTTCTTGGCGATGTCGCGGGCCAGCCTTGCGGAGCCCAGATCATCAATTGTATCGGGTTTGACAAGGATGCGGACTTCGCGCCCTGCTTGAATGGCGAAGGCTTGCTGAACGCCATCGAAGGACATGGACATTTCTTCCAGCGAACGGATGCGTTTGATGTACGCTTCCAAATCCTCGCGGCGGGCGCCGGGGCGGGCGCCGGAAATGGCGTCTGCTGCTTCAGCGATGACCGCTTCAACAGTTTCCTGATCAACTTCATGATGGTGGGAGGCGATGGCGTTCACGACAATGGGATTCACGCCGTAGCGTTTGCAGAATTCCGCGCCGAGAGCGGCATGTGTTCCTTCCTGATTGTGATCCATGGCTTTGCCAATGTCATGCAGAAAACCGCCTTGTTTGGCTCGCTCTACATTGGCGCCGATCTCTGCAGCAAGAATGCCGGCCAGCTTGGAAACTTCCACTGCATGGGCAAGTTGATTTTGCCCATACGAGGTGCGGAACTTCAAACGTCCCATCATGCGCAATACTTCGGGATGCAAGCCTGTGACATTTGCATCATACGCGGCTTGTTCCCCGGCTTCATTGATAATTTTTTCAACAGCTTTGGTTTCATCCTCGACCACTTTTTCGATATGCGCGGGATGAATGCGCCCGTCGAGGATGAGCTTGCTGAGGGCGCGGCGCCCAATTTCACGGCGGACTGAGTCGAAGCAGGAGACGGTAACAGAATCGGGAGTATCGTCCACGATCACATCCACACCGGCGGCCTGTTCAAAGGCTTTGATGTTGCGTCCATTGCGCCCAACGATGCGTCCCTTCATTTCCTCACTTGGGAGGGTGACGACGGCACGAGTGACTTCCGCCACATGTTCGGAAGCAACACGTTGGATGGCGTCCGCGATTAACTTGCGTGCGCGTTTTTCGCCTTCTTCACGCGCTTCTGCCTCAACCTGACGGATGATCCGTGCCATGTCGCCGCGGGCTTCTTTTTCAACAGCGGAAAAGAGTTCCTTCCTGGCATCATCCTGGGTCAATTGGGCGATCTGTTCGAGCTTCTTTACCTGATCTTCGTACAATTTGTCGATCTCATTGGCGCGACGATCCACCTGCGATTGACGTTTGTTCAACGTTTGTTCACGTTGCTCCATTTTGTCAAAACGGCTGTCGAGTTCTGCGCGGCGTTTGTCGAGGCGGTCTGTCTCGCGGTTGAGTTCAATGCGCCGTTCCTTGATCTCAGACTCTGCGGCTTGAATGATCTTGGTGGCGTTGTCTCTCGCGCCGCTTTCGATCAGGCGGGCCTGGGAATTGGCAGCTTTCAAAATATCGTCGGCTTTTTCCTGGCGCGCTTTTGTTGCGCGGTCAGCTTGATAGCGGTGGAATAAATATCCAGCGGCTATGCCAACGATGAGCATAATCAAATCTACAATTAGGATTAGCGGAGTCATGGTATATCCTCATCATCTTCAAAAAATTTTTCTTCCGCGTGGGTCTCGTTCCAGATCTGAGTGACGACTGGTGCGATGACGGAGTACGGAAAGCCGCGTCGTGCGAGGTACTCGGACAGTTTCTTGCGAAACTCGGCCCATTCGAGACTTTTGAACCTGCCTGCTCGTTTCCTGGCAGATTCATATGCCAGGGCATTTTCATCCACGTTTGAAACGGCAGCTTGCACAGTTTCATCGTCGAGTCCTTTTTGACGAAGTTCCATCGTCAACACACGGCGGCTGCGCGGGCGGAAGGTGTTGCGATTTTCCACCCAAACGCTGGCGAATTTGTTGTCATTGGCAAGCCCATTCTCGCGAAGCCGTTCGATGGTTTCTTCGACCACGTCTTCGGGAATTTCGTGCTTGCGTAGATTCTGACGAATCTCCTTTTCGGAACGGGTGCGGTAGCTAAGGAAGAGCATGGCTTGTTGCAGTGCCCGTTCGCGTGCATCATCGGCTTGCAATTTGGCGAGTTTTTCATCGCTGAGCAGATCGCCAACTTTTAGCCACGCGGCTGTGATGCGTGCCAGCCCGAAGGCGAACTCGCCGTCCAGGTGAATGTTCACCCGGTTGCGGTTCTTTTGCGGTTCGATGGCGGTTATCTTTTTCATGTTAAAGCACACAGCCGAGACTTCCGTTTTGAACGGCCTCGGCTGTGGAAAATGTCTGGATGGGTCTGACCAATTCCGGGTCCCGTTTGAGGCGGGGAGGTGGATAGGTCAACATGCGTGACAAATCTTGCATCACGTTTGGCTGTCGAAATTAAGGTGAAGCCAGCTTTTTTCTCAAGAGTTTTCCTAAATGAGACTTCACAAAATAACTCCCAATTATTGGAGGGAGGTGGTGCGCCAAATTCCAGTCAGTTTCAAGCAAAGGCCGCAAGTGCGGCGGAAGTGTTTAAAAGAGTACCCGTTAATCATCCTGGCGGGCTTTCTTAATTATACATGAATTTTAAGATTTGTTAACATTTTGAATTTATGACAAAAACCCTCATTTTAGGCTCGAGAGAAAGACAACCGTTGTTTTTGAGTATAATAAAATTTCTCACAAGCATATACAGCAATATTTTTTGAATTTCCTGCAAGGGATCGATAATATGGAGGCTTTGATGACTGAAAGATCTGAAAACGAGGCAGATGTCAGAAATATTCAACGGACGATTGCTTTTCTGGGAATATTCTTAATCTTAACCAGCCAGTTTTTGGTCTTTTCAACTCAGTCGAATGCTGTTGTCTTGTTTCCGCCTTATACGGGGCTGGCTGTTTTGGGTGTAATTATTTTGGTGCTAAGCCAGCTCATCCGCCCTACCCCATTTTTTCAGAAATTATCCGGCTGGTTCATTTTTCAAGAAAAGACTTTTTGGGCGCTTGCCGGCTTAATGTTTTCGGCCCTGGCGGCTGGGGCAATGGCAAGTTTTATGTTGTTTACCCGGGTTAACTACATTCCTATTGTAACAGTCTGGTTGTTGGGGGCAGGAGCGTATCTGTATGCTTTCTTTGATGCTCCTTTTCGTGAAGGCGTTCTGTTCGAGTGGTTGAAAAAAAATCGAAACGAAGTTTTTTCCATTATCGCAGTAATGTTGTTTGCTGCGGTCTCTCGTTTTTATCAATTGGGTGCGATCCCGCGCGTGTTGGACGGCGATGAAGGCTCGGTGGGTCTTAACGCGCAGGCGACATTGCAGGGAGCGCTTGCCAATCCTTTTGCTCTTTGGGAAAACTTTGGCGCTCTGTATTTGCAGCTGATCAACCTGTCGTTGAAGTTTTTTGGAGTAAATGCTTTTGGTTTGCGGCTGCTGCCTGCCATTGGTGGAATATTGGCCATCCCCGCCTTATATCTCTTTGCGCGCTGGTTTGGCGGGCGGAGAATTGCGTTGGTTGCAGTGATTATTTTGGCTTTTTCACATGCCCACATTCATTTCAGCCGCATCGCATCTGTGGCCTACATCCAGGAGACCTGGCTGATACCCCTGGAACTATATCTCCTGATAAGCGGACTTGAAAAACGCCAGTCGTGGAGAACAGCATTGAGCGGAATCATATTGGCGTTCCATTTTTCCGTTTACTTGTCTTCCCAGGTGATTCTGGGAGTCGTGTTTATTTATATGTTGATCCTTCTGCTGTTTTATCGGAACTGGTTCAAAACCCGCATTTCGCAGGCATTGGTGTTCTGGGGCGGTTTTCTGGTCACTATTTTGCCTTCCGCTGTTTATAGCATTAAAAATCCGAATGAATTTGTAAACCGATTGAATCGAGCGGGAACATTTCAAACCGGGTACCTGACAGATTTAATGGGTACAACAGGGCAAAGTGCGGCAGAAATCCTTTTTGAACGCGTGGTGCATGCCTTTCTTTCGCTTTTCTATTACCCATCATTGGATTTTTATGGTTCTCCCGCTCCGATGATGAGCATGATCACAAGCGTCTTGTTCCTGGTAGGGCTTGGGCTGTCTCTCTGGAGGTTTCGCAAACCTGAGTACCTTCTTCTGAACGGCTACTTTTGGGGCGGTACAGTTTCGATTGGCGTATTTGCAACTCCTCCATCGGCAGATTCATACCGCGTGTTGATGGTGCTGCCCGCCGCAGTCATTATGGCATCCCTTGGATTGGACCAACTGCTTCAGCTGATGAGGTTGGATCCAAAGACGACCCGTGTTGGCTACACTGTTTCCGTCTCGACCATTCTTGCGGGCTTGCTTGCTTTCAATTTATGGACATACTACGGAGAGTTTGCAGGTAAATGCCTGTTCACTGGTGATACTGCCGGTCGATTTGCCTCCTACCTTGGCAGAGAAGTCAGCAGCGTCGAGAATGAGCTGCAGGTCTATTTATTGAGCGACGACGCATTTTATTATGGAAACCATCCTTCTGCTTTCTTCCTCAGCCGCAGTAGGTCCATCATAAATTTCACCGACCCAATCGATCAATTAAGCCCGGTTTCCGGTGAGACCATTATTGCGCCCCCGAACCGAATTTCAGAATTAGAGGATTGGGCTCGTGCGCACCCTGGCGGCGACCTCCACTATCAATATGATTGCGACACCACTATGTTGTTATCTTATCGAGTCCCTTAAAAAGAGGAGCATTGGACCCTCGCGAATATGAGTTGATGTACCAGGTTGAGGATCGTCACTGGTGGTATCAGGGAATGGCATCCATCACAAGGGCGATGATCAACCGCTGGGTGCATACTCCCAACCCGCGAATTTTGGATGCCGGCTGCGGGACCGGGGCAGCCATGACTACCTACCTCGCAGACTATGGAAAAGTCAGCGGCGTGGATCTATATCCACAAGCTCTGGAATTCTGCCGCAAACGGAATGCTTCCCGCCTTGCCCGCGCCTCTGTTCTTAATCTGCCATTTGCTCCTGCTTCCTTCAACATTGTCACCAGCTTTGACGTTTTGTACGAGCGTGCTGTTGCCGATGAGGTCACTGCCTTAAAAGAATTTTTTCGTATTCTGACCCCGAATGGAAAAATCCTCCTGCGCCTCCCCGCCTATGACTGGCTGCGCGGGCAGCATGACGAGCGAGTCCACACCAATCGGCGCTACACCAAAAAACTTGTGAAGGAGCTGCTTCAGCAAAGTGGATTTGTGATAGAGCACATTTCCTATGTCAACACTTTTCTCTTTCCCTTGGCCGTCATAAAAAGATTAAGCGAAAGGGTTTTCCCTTCCAAAGGCGTTCAGTCTGACCTTGCCCTGAGCCCCGGTTCGTTCAACGGCATTTTGAGATATATTCTCGCCAGTGAAGCGCCCCTTGCCGCACGAATCAGCCTGCCGTACGGTTTGAGCGTGATCGCAGTCGGTAGAAAATGACAGGCAATTTTAATAAGGAAATCGCTCACGCCACAGTATCCAGCATGAGTGCAGTCTTCCCTGCGTATAACGATGGCGGGACGATTGCCAGCGTGGTGGCGGCTGCTTCGATTGCATTGAAGCAGGTTGTTGAAGATTATGAGATCGTTGTCGTTAACGATGGCAGTTCAGATCACACTGCCGCAATATTGGATGAAACATCCTCACGATATCCAGAATTGCGAGTGATTACTCATCCTGCCAATCAGGGCTATGGAGCGGCGCTGCGCTCGGGGTTTTCAGCAGCGACGAAAGATTGGATTTTTTATACAGATGGCGATTCCCAATATAATCCTTTGGAGCTCGTACATCTTGTAAAGGCTCTCCACGATAACGTGGATGTGGTCAATGGGTACAAAATAAACCGCAACGACTCATGGATTCGGGTCGTCATCGGACGGGCGTATCACTACTTCGTAAAATTTCTCTTTGATATTCACATCCGCGATGTGGACTGTGATTTTCGCTTAATCCCCAGGCGGATTTTGGAAGAGATCGAATTAAAAAGTAACAGCGGCGCGATCTGTCTTGAACTGGTCAAAAAGATCGAAGATGCCGGCTATGCCATTGCTGAAGTTCCTGTCAGCCATTATTCGCGAAAGTATGGCGTGTCTCAGTTTTTTGTTCCTTGGCGAATTCTCCGCACCCTGCGCCAGCTTGCGGACTTGTACTGGATGCTTGTAATCCGAAAAGAGCATTTGCAGAAGAACAAAACAAAATGAATATTGCATCCATGTTTTTTCACCAGAGTGTATTGATCACTGGAGGGCTGGGCTTCATTGGCAGTAACCTTGCCCACAAATTGGTTGAACTTTGCGCTGATGTCACGATTGTTGATAATCTCGACCCTGACTCAGGCGGAAATATTATTAATGTGGAAGATATCAAGGCGGATCTGAAAATCATTCAAGCGGATATTGAGGATGAAGACCAAATGAAGCGTGCGGTGCGGGGAAAAAAATATCTATTCAACCTTGCGGGGCAGGTGAGCCATTTGGGAAGTATGCAGGACCCATTCAAGGACTTGAACGTCAATGCGATGGCGCAGTTGAAACTTTTGGAAGTTTGCAGGCAAAATAACCCGGAAGTCAGCATTGTCTTTGCAGGGACGCGCCAGGTGTACGGGCGTCCAAAATACCTGCCCGTCGACGAGAACCACCTGCTCACTCCGCTCGACAACAATGGAGTCAGTAAACGCGCGGGCGAAATGTATCATATTGTCTATAACCGCATCCATGACATGACAACCTGTGTCTTGCGGATGACCAATGTCTATGGTCCGCGCATGCGCATCAAGGATGACCTGCTGACATTTATCGGCTGGTGGTTCCGTCAACTCTTGGAAGGGAAGGAAATACAGATATTTGGCGATGGAATGCAAATCAGGGATTTGAATTATGTGGACGATGTGGTGGATGCTTTATTAATGTGTGCGGTTCATCCTTCTGCCAGAGGAAAAATCTATAACCTCGGCGGCGAACCCGTTCGCTTGCTTGACCTTGCCCGCCTGATGATTGAAGTAAATGGAAGCGGGAGTTATGCGGTCGTGCCTTTCCCTGAAAACCGCAAACGGATTGACATTGGTGATTACCACGGCGATTATGGTCTTATTAAGGGCGATGTAGGCTGGCAGCCGCAGACTCCTCTCCGTGAAGGTATTGCAAGACTGTTGGAGTTCTACCGTGTAAACAAGGAACACTATTTATAGAATGCGGGAAATTCCAGTTATAGACCTGAAAAAACAATATGAATCCATTCAGCTGGAGTTGGATGAGGTTATCTCGCGCGTCCTTGCAAGCGGTTCATTTATTTTGGGCGCTGAAGTTACTGCGTTTGAAAAAGAGTTTGCCGAATATTGCGGGATCTCCTATGCAATTGGCGTTGCTTCTGGCACGGAAGCCTTACAGCTGGCTTTGCTGGCTTGCGGGGTCGGCGAAAATGATGAGGTGATTGTCCCTGCTCATACCGCGGTGGCAACTATCAGCGCGGTTGAGGCGACCGGGGCCCATCCCATTCTTGTAGATATCGATCTCGCTCGCTACGCCCTGAATCCTGATCTGCTTGCTCAGGCATTCACCTCGCGGACTCGCGCCATTATTCCCGTTCATTTATATGGCTGCGCAGCGGATATGAATCCGATCCTCCAATTTGCACGCGAGAAAAATTTGTTTGTCCTGGAAGATTGTTCGCAGGCGCACGGCGCTTTGTATCAGGGTCGTAAGGTCGGCTCATGGGGAGATATCGCTGCGTTTAGTTTTTACCCAACCAAGAACCTTGGCGCGTTTGGAGATGGGGGAGCAGTGGTTACCGATAATCCTGACTTGGCTGAAAAGGTGCGGATTTTACGTCAGTATGGCTGGAAGGAACATTACGTTAGTTCGGTGAAGGGCATCAACAGCCGCCTTGATGAATTGCAGGCGGGAATCCTGAGAGTAAAGTTGACGCATTTGGATGCCTGGAATAACCGCCGCAGGAAACTCGCCAGCCTGTATTATGAGCTGTTGACAGGCGCCGGGGTGATACTCCCGCAGCAGCCTGAAGATTCGCAGCATGTCTTTCATCAATTTGTGATTCGACATCCGCGGCGGGATGCTTTGCGAGCGTTTTTAAAAGAACGGGGCATCCATTCTTTGGTCCACTATCCTATTCCAATTCATCTTCAACCTGCTTATGCCGATCTGGGTTTTCACGAAGGCAGTTTTCCGATTACGGAAGCCGTCTCCCCCGAGGTATTGTCCCTGCCCATGTACCCGGAGCTGGAGGAAGAAAAACTGCGTCTCGTCTGTCGGGTGGTAGGGGACTTTCTCCAGGGTGGTTGTGGTCCTTCGCCGGAACTTTTTTCCTGATTGGGGTAAGAATATATAAGGTTTGGCAGGTAGCGCCAAAAATCGTGACAAAAGGAACTATTTTCTTTAGGCAAGTCATGCGATAATTTGCAAGGGACTGTCCCGCTCGAAATTCTTTGATGGTCATCAAATCACTGGAGGCACTATGGCTAAAATTACACGCGAAGACGCACTTGAATATCACCGCCTAAAAGGCAAGCCCGGCAAAATTGCAATTGTTCCTACCAAGCCGATGGATACGCAAAGAGACCTGAGTCTGGCTTACTCTCCGGGTGTGGCGGAGCCTGTTTTGGAGATCGAAAAAAATCCTGATGACGCCTATGAGTACACCTCGAAAGGCAATCTGGTGGCAGTGGTTTCCAACGGCACGGCAATTTTAGGACTTGGCGACCGCGGCGCTTTGGCAAGCAAGCCAGTTATGGAAGGCAAGGGCGTTCTATTTAAGAAATTTGCAGATATTGACGTTTTTGATATTGAATTGAATTCTCACGACCCGGACGAAATTATCAAGGTCGTTGCGGCGATCTCTCCCACGTTTGGCGGGATCAATCTCGAAGACATTAAAGCCCCTGAATGTTTCTACATCGAAGAAGAACTAAAAAAGATGCTGAACATTCCGGTCTTTCACGATGACCAGCACGGCACGGCGATCATTTCATCCGCTGGACTTGCGAACGCACTGGAGATCGTCGGGAAGAAGCATGAAGATATTCGACTGGTGATTTCAGGCGCGGGCGCTTCAGCCATTTCTTGTGCAGAATTGGCGATCCGCTGGGGTGTGAAGCGTGAGAACATCATGTTGTGTGACAGCAAAGGTGTGGTGTACAAGGGCCGCACGGAAGGTATGAATAAATACAAGGAACGTTTCCTTGTTGAGACGGATGCCCGCACTTTGACCGACGCCTTGCGCGGAGCAGATGTGTTCTACGGTTTGTCCGTTGCAAACGTGATGACTCCTGAGATGGTCAAGTTGATGGCAAAAGACCCGATCATCTTTGCAATGGCGAATCCTGACCCGGAAATTAAACCCGAACTTGCGAGAGAAGCGCGCAAGGACGTCATCATTGCGACAGGCCGCTCGGATTATGTCAATCAAGTCAATAACGTGCTTGGCTTCCCGTTTATCTTCCGCGGCGCGTTGGATGTGCGCGCAAAGCAGATCAACGAAGAGATGAAATTCGCGGCGTCGAAAGCGCTGGCAGCGTTGGCAAAAGAAGATGTGCCAGATTCAGTCATCCGCGCGTATGGCGGTGAGAGCATCAAGTTTGGGCGCGAGTACATCATCCCCAAGCCGCTTGATCCGCGTGTGCTCTTGTGGGAAGCGCCTGCTGTAGCTGAAATGGGAATGAAGACCGGCATGGCTCGCAAGACCATTGACATCGATGAATACAAGGAACAGCTTGCGTATCGTCAGGGGAAGGGTGAACGGATTCGCTACTTCTTCCAGAACAAGGCTCGTTCATCGGGCGGGACGAAGCGTGTGGTGTTTGCGGAAGGCGAAGAGCAGAAGATCATCCGTGCCGCGTATCAAATTCAGGATGAAGGCATTGCCACTCCTGTGTTGATCGGGCGCAAAGATGTGATCGAAGGTCATCTCAAGAATCTTGGGTTGGAATACAAACCTGAGATCGTTGATCCCAGCAAATTTGACAGGCTGGAAGCCTACGCCAGATCCTTCTATGAAATCCGCCAGCGCAAGGGCGTTATGGCTAGCGATGCGACAAAGAGAATACAAGACCCCAACATCTTCGGTTCGCTGATGGTGAAGATGGGGGATGCGGATGCCTTCATTTCAGGTTTGACCTATGATTATCCTGAAGTGATTCGCCCTGCTTTGCAGATCCACCACACTGCCCCGGGTGCAACCCGCGCGGCAGGTGTGTACATCATGATCGTGGAAGATAAGGTCTTCCTCTTTACGGATGCAACTGTGAATATTGATCCAACTGCTGAAGATCTTGCGGAGATAGCCACCCTTGCAGCCGATTACGCCGTGAAACTGGAAATTGACCCGCATGTGGCTTTCCTTTCCTTCTCGAATTTTGGTTCCACTCCACACCCACTCTCGGACAAGGTCCGCAAGGCTGTGGCTTTGGTCAAAGAGCGCCGACCTGACCTGCATGTGGATGGTGAAATGCAAGCTGATACTGCCGTGGTTCCCGAGATCGCGGAAGAACGCTATCCGTTCAGCGCGGTAAAAGATGCGAATGTGCTTGTGTTCCCGTCGTTGGAGTCGGCGAACATCGCTTACAAACTGTTGGCTCGTTTGGGAAATGCCAAAGCCATTGGACCGATCTTGCTCGGCGTGGGCGCGCCCGTCCATGTGCTGCAAACGGGTGACGATGTGAATGCCATTGTACAGATCGCTTCCGTGGCGGTGATGGATGCCATGGGACGCGCTGAGAAAGCTGTGGAAAAGAAGGCTGCAAAGAAGAAGTAAATTGCACGAGCAATAAGAATGACTCGCCTCGAGTATTTCGAGGCGAGTTTTGTTATACTCGGCTTCATTTTTTGAAAAGGGAATCCTATGACCAATCTCGAATCCATTGCACGAAAAATTACAGGCATTCTTTTTGCACAGCAATCGCTTGCTTCGGCGGGCTTTATCGCCGCAGCGACTCTCAACTCCATTGTCGGCAAGGAACTTAGCGGACATTCGGATTGGGCAGGCGTGCCGACAGCGGTCTATTTGCTGGCGGGCGCATTCTCCGCATTTATGTGGGGATATGTCTTCGACGGCATCGGCCGGCGCGGCGGCTTGGTAACTGGTCTCAGCACGGGCGTGCTCGGCTCAGGGCTGACCTTCTATGCGATCGCGATTCATTCCTTTTCCGTCTTTCTCGGAGGCATGGTTTTGATGGGAATCGCAAATGCTGCAGTGCAGTTGGGCCGCTTTGCTGCGGCAGAGGTCAATCGTCCGGAACATCGTGGAAGGGCGATCTCGAACGTTGTCATCGGCGGGACGGTTGGCTCGGTGGTTGGTCCGTTCGTGGCGGGACCCGCAGGCGGTCTCGTTGGCTCGTGGGGCATTGATGAATTGGCAGGCGCTTATCTCGTTGCGGCTGTTTTGTTCGCAATTGGGGCAGTAGTGGTGTTCGTAGGTTTGCGCCCCGACCCGCGCGAGATCGGCAAAGAAGTGGCGGAAAAATTCCCTGAAACAATGACAGGCACAGGCGAAGTAAGAAGCGTGTTTCAGATTTTGCGTCAGCCCGCCGCGCTGGTTGCTGTCGTCAGCATGGTGCTGGGTCAAATGGTGATGGTGCTGGTCATGGTCATCACGTCTTTGCACATGCGTGATCATCATCATGAATTGACGGATATTTCTGCGGTAATCGCATCACATACCTTTGGGATGTATGCGTTTTCGATTATTTCCGGGCGCCTCGCGGACCGCTGGGGGCGGGGTCCTGTTATTCTGACAGGTTCGGCCACACTGATCATTTCGTGCATCGCCGCGACGATCTCACCTGATGTGCTGCCGTTGAGTGTGGCTTTGTTCCTGCTTGGTTTGGGCTGGAACTTTTGTTTTGTGGGCGGCTCGACATTGCTTGCCGATCAGCTTTCCCCGCTGGAACGTTCTCGCACGCAAGGCTTCAATGATCTGCTAGTGGGCCTGGCTTCCGCGTTTGGGAGTTTGGAGAGCGGCTTCATCTTTGCGGCGCTAGGGTATAACATGATGGCGTATGTCAGCGCTGTATTTGCATTGATCCCGTTTGCAGTGGTGTTGATCTGGATGCGGAGAAAATAATAGCAACAAAAAAGGCGGCGCGAATGCGCTGCCTTTTTTGTTTGTCGTAAAGAATCAGCCCCGCTTGACTTTTGCAGAACCTCTCGCGCCGGTGGATCTTAATCCTCTGGCGCCTGGGGTTACTCTCGGCTTGGCTGTGGTTGGAGCATTAACTTTCTGAATTTGCTTGCCGAACATTCCAAAGGCGGCATCCAGAGTCTTCGCAGCTGTGGCTTCATCCAGCCCGGTGGAGCGGGATATTTCATTAACCATGCCGCTGGTTTGGTAGATATTCTTATCTATTTTTCCCGTGCTCATTTGACCGAGCAAAGCGTCAAGATCAAAGGAGTTTGAGTCTCGCCCGGAAGTGGGGTGGTGCGAGAGCATTTTGTATGCCACGAAGGACACGACGACCATTGCGATCTGCGGCGGGATGTTCATCTTTTTGGCGAGTTTTTCCACGTAGGGCTGCAAAAGTGCCATAACCGGGTTATTCGTTCCCAAGGAGGATGGCATGCCGGTATTTCCCTGATTGCTCCCCATGACCATTTCCAACAACCCCATCATGCTGCCGAGTCCGCCAGTTTGTTGCTGTTGTTGCATCTGTTGCTGCTGTTGGTAATAGGAGGGTGGAGCGACAGGGGCATGTGACTGTCCTTGAGTTTGTGCGCCTCCCAAGAGGCTGCCGATCAGGCTGGTCATTGGGTCTGCAGATTGAGACGCATTCCCCTGTTGTTGGCGGGAGTTGACGAGCACCTTGAGGATATCTTCCATCGACATGATTTTTCTCCTTCTTAATGAAAAGAAGCGCGATGGATATCATCGCGCTTTTCAAAGTGATTACTTATTCCGATTTCTCACTTGCGGCCGGCTTGCTTTCTGCAGAGGGGCTTTCCTTCTTTTCTTTTTTATCAGCCTTCTTTGCCGGGGAGGACTCACCGGAAGGTGATTTATGGTCTGTGGCGTAGAAACCTGAACCCTTAAAGATGATCTTGGTGGGAGTGATAACCTTCTTGAGCGCCTTTTTACGGCATTCAGGGCAGGTTTTTAGTGGTGCATCTGTGAAAGATTGGTGCCGCTCAAACTGGACACCGCATGATTCACAACGATAGGTATAAACGGGCATGTTTTTCTCCTTGTGCCCAAACAACACTGGCAGGGAAAACTGCAAAATAGGTCATTTGGGGCTTGCTCTTTCTAGTACTGTCGAGAGATTATAGCTTGCATGACAGGTCGTTGCAAGCCTTAAGATGCGCCATGTTATAATTTTCTAACATATTTCGGGAGGGCTTTATGCTCAAGATCGAGATCGTATACTGTGCAGTTTGACATTACACGAACCGGGCCGTGAGTCTGGCAGAGGAATTGCTCAAAGAGTATGAGCACATCATTGAGTCGGTGGCGTTGATTCCCTCGGACGGGGGCAGGTTCGAGGTCGGCGTGAACGGGCGGTTGGTCTATTCCAAATTGGAAACAAAACGTCATGCGGAAGCGGGCGAGATTCTAAAAATCATCTCAACGATGGTTGACTAAGAGGTTACGAATGGCAAAAAAGGGAAGAGTATTTTCGGGCGCGCGCCCAACAGGGCGGCAGCATTTGGGGAATTATCTTGGTGCGATCAAGAATTATGTTGCAATGCAGGATGAATATGACTGTGTGTATTGCATTGTGGATGTCCACGCGTTGACCACGGTGGAAACCACGCAGGACTTGAAACTAAACACGTTTGAAATGGCATTGGATTGGCTCGCTGCGGGGATTCGTCCCGAGGAGTCGATTTTGTTCGTGCAGTCGCATGTGCCGGAAGTGATGGAATTACACACTTATCTTTCGATGGTGACGCAGTTCGGTAAGTTGACCGACCTGCCGACCTTCAAGGAAAAGGTTCGCCAGCAGCCTGAGAATGTGAATTATGGTTTGGTGGGGTATCCTGTGCTGATGACCGCGGACATCGTTCTGTATAAAACGGATGTTGTTCCAGTTGGCATTGATCAGGCTCCCCATATCGAATTTGCGCGCGAGATCGTGCGTTCCTTTAATTATCGTTACAACACCAAGGTCTTAATTGAGCCGCAGGTGAAGCATACTGAAGTGTTGAAAGTCGTCGGCATCGACGGCAAAGACAAGATGGGCAAGAGTTTGAATAATCACATCGAACTTGCTTTGACCCCTGACGAAACTACCAAGCGCGTGCGAGAAATGGTCACCGACCCTGCCCGCCAGCGCAAGACCGACCCCGGCAACCCTGATGTTTGCAACGTTTTCACGATGCACAAGATCATGTCCCCGCAGGAAGAAGTGGATATGATCAATGTCGAATGCCGCAGGGCTGGCATCGGTTGTGTGGATTGCAAACTGCGTTTTGCAGCCAACTTGAACAAGAACCTTGAACCTTTCCGCGCCAAACGCGCTGAATTGGCTTCACAGGAAAGCTATGTTCAGGATGTTTTGAACGACGGAGCCAGGCGTGCTCGAACCATTGCTCAGCAGACTATGAAAGAAGTCCGCGAGGCAATGCAACTCCCGTAATATGCGCCTGCTCATCCAACGCGTTTCAAAAGCCAGTGTTATTGTCAACCAACAGACCATTTCCAGTATCGGAAAAGGTCTGTTGATTCTTTTAGGCGTTGGTCATGGTGACGGGGAAGAGCAGGCTCAGTTCCTCGCGGAGAAAGCGGCGAACCTGCGTATCTTTGAGGATGAACAGGGCAAAACGAATCTCTCCGTGTTGGATGTAAAAGGTGAGGCAATCGTCGTCTCGCAATTTACTTTATATGCCGATACTCGTAAGGGACGGCGTCCATCGTTTATCAATGCAGCCTTGCCTGAAACAGCCTCTCCACTTGTAGATCGTTTCGTCGAACTCCTGCGCGGACACGGCGTGCCGACACAAACCGGTCAATTTGGCGCGCACATGGAAGTGGAAATTCATAATGATGGTCCCGTCACCATCTGGCTGGAAAAATGAACAAACGCCCCAACTCCTTTCAAAAGCTCCTACATCGCTTTGCCATGTTGAAACCCGTCTCGCTATTTTTGGCGAACAGTCTTCATTATTTGGATAGCGCCACATTCAAACTAACCAAAGGCAAATACGGTTTTGCCGAGATCGTTGGGCTTCCCATGGTGGAAGTCACCACCATCGGCGCAAAGAGCGGACAGCCGCGAGCCATGCCGCTTGCCGCCTATAAGGACGGCGAAAAATTCGTGCTCATCGGCTCGAACTTCGGGCGCAAACCAAACCCGGGTTGGTATTACAACCTGAGCGCCAACCCAAATTGCACAGTGCATGTCAACGGGCAAACCCATGAATACGTCGCCCGTGAACTAAGCGGCGAAGAACGCGAGAAATATTGGCAATTGGCGGTCTCTTATTACGCAGGCTACGAGAAATATAAACAGCGCGCCTCACACCGCCGAATCCCAGTCATGCTGCTGGAACGGGTCAAATAATTGCCAATATGAGAATTTCATGATAAAGTTGCGCCTGTAGGATGCAAGTAGGTTTTCGTTGTGGAAGTATCACGAAGAACGCTCAAAGCACAACATTTGAGTTGCTTTATTTACCACCCGATGAAAGACATACTGCGTCACCTTATTTCACTTTTGCTTAGGAGGCAAAAATGTCTGAACGTGTAATCGGTACGGTAAAGTGGTTCAATGGAACCAAAGGCTTTGGTTTCATCGAGCGCGAGGGCGGCCCGGATGTCTTCGTCCATTTCTCTGCGATCAAAGGCGAAGGTTTCAAGAATCTGCAAGAAGGCCAGAAGGTGGAGTTCTCCATCGAAAAAGGCCCCAAGGGTTTGCAGGCTGCTGACGTAGTAGTTCTCTAAACCATACCAACCAAAAAGAGACCTGTTGAAAAACAGGTCTCTTTTTTTATTTATGATTGGCGCTGCGCACCCGCTTCTTTCGGGACCCATAGCTGGGCGTCTGTTTCTACTGCCATTGCCCCCGCTGACAGCATATCTGCCGCGTCTTTCTCCGTCCATACCCCGCCAGAGCCGATGATGGGAATGCCGATCATCGCCGCCGAGCGGACTACATCCAACGAACGCGGGAAGAGGGACTGCCCATATAATCGTCCTGTGATGAGCTTTCCGTCTTTATCGCTCATTGCCCCACGGGGAGATGCGAGGCTGATCGCATCCGCGCCATGCTGAATTAACTTTGGTCCTAAACTTAATATCTGTTCGTGCGGCAAAGCAAAGATAAGCGGAATTTCACCCACGCACATTTCCAAATTCAGTAGAATAATGTCGTCTGAAAGCAGAGGCGCAAAACCAAGTTGAACCGCCATCACGTTCTCCGCGCTTTCAAGTTCGCGAACCATGCGCTGTGTTTCTTCGGGTCTGTCAGCCATCAAATGAACGATAATGGGCAGGTTGGAGCGGTTCCACTTCGCGGAATATTTTTTCAACACGCCGTTGAACCCCGGGTTTGGCAGGCCTGTGTGGAACAGGAATCCGCCGGGGAAGTGGATCAAGCTCGGTTGGGCACTGGGCAGGCGCGGGCGCAGAGAGATCGGATTCGTAATGAATGCGCCGAACGAATCCAATGGAAGTCCATTGTGGATGTCGGGCGCGAATCCAAGAAATCCTGCTGCGTTGACGAGTGGTTTGCTAAAATATAAGTCGCGTTTCATTGAATGAGGAGAACCATGCAGCCCTTACAAGGAATCCGTGTGTTGGACTTAAGCCGCGTGCTCGCTGGCCCATATTGTACGATGGTTCTGGGTGACTTGGGAGCGGAGGTCATCAAAGTGGAGCCGCCCGAAGGCGATGAAACGCGCGGATGGGGTCCGCCGTTCGCGGGAGGAGAGAGTGCATATTATTTGTGTGTCAATCGCAACAAACGGGATATGGTCGTCAACATAAAAACCGATGAAGGCAAAAATATTTTGCGCGAACTTGCCATGCAAAGTGATGTGCTGGTGGAAAATTTCCGCCCTGGCACGTTGGAAAGATTTGGTTTGGATTTTGAAACTCTGCACGCGCTAAACTCAAAACTGATCTATTGCTCGATCACAGGTTTTGGACAGACGGGTTCAATGAAAGATAAGCCGGGCTATGATTTCATGATCCAATCGTCGGGCGGGTTGATGAGCATCACAGGTGAACCCGATGGGGAGCCGATGAAAACCGGTGTTGCGGTTGTGGACCTGTTCGCGGGGCAGAATGCGATTGTTGCAATTCTTGCCGCCTTGCAGGCACGCACGTTGACGGGGGAGGGACAACACCTCGATATTTCTTTGTTTGATTCGCAATTGGGCTGGCTGGCAAATGTTGCCAGTAATTATTTGATCTCGGGCAAACTTCCAAAACGGCATGGCAACGCGCACCCGAATATCGTCCCATACCAAAGTTTTCAAGCGAACGATGGATGGTTCGCGATTGCTGTTGGAAATGATCATCAGTTTGCGCGGTTGTGTAATTTGCTTGGCAAACCCGAACTTGGCGCGGATGAAAGGTTTTCTACGAATTCTGCACGCGTGCAAAACCGTGAAGAGATCATTGCTTTGCTGGCTTCTATTTTTAAGACGGATTCGGTTATCGAGTGGCTGAGAAAATTGGATGAAGCCGAAATACCATGCGGGCGGATCAATAACTTTGAGGAAGTCTTTTCCATGCCAACGGTCAAGGAGCGTGAGATGCTGGTGCAGATGGAGCATCCTACTATTGGGTTGTTGCCCTTGGTTGGATCTCCGCTTAAGATGAGTGTCACGCCCGTTGAATACCGCCTCCCTCCGCCTTTGATGGGGGAGCACACCGAGGAAATTTTAGCTACTCTGTTGAATTATTCCAGTGAAAAGGTTGCGGAATTAAAGAGATCCGGCTGCGTGACATAACTTTATTGGAGGTTTTCTATGGACAATTTGCTTTATTCTGTTACCCCTTTGCAGGCTTTTTCTGGTTCGATCGCCGGTGTAGTGATTATGTTTATTTTGGGATTGGGTCTTCCCATACTCGCAATTTTCAATCGAAAAGATTCGATCTGGAAGAAGCTTGGAAATATATTGCTGGGCTTGTTCATTTTGCTTTCGGGCTTCCTCCTGATGTATGGCTCGTATCGTCAGTATCAAGGCGGGGATAAAACCACCCTTGTGCAAGTGCTGGAAAAGAATGAAGTAAGAAACTGGTGCAAGAATCATTTCTGCACCGACTACGTCATTGAAACAAGCGACAGCCAGAAGAGGTATGTCTTTGATTTGAAGAAGGACGTATGGAATGAGATTGAGCTTGCCTCCTGCTATCGATTCACTTATTACCCTATTAAACCATTGCTTGCTGAATACTTAAAGGATGGGGATACGTCCCCCGATTTGTACGAAACAACCGGGGATATCACACGGATAGAAAAGGTTAACTGCCCCTAGTTTTTGCAGCGTGATACATCGTCAACAGCGGAGTCCACTGTTTGGATTGGATGACCAAGCCCCGGCTGGTGAGATGCGTTTCCATTGCCTTGAAACCAAAATCGGTATCAGGATGTCCCCAGCGGAATATGGCGTCGAAGAATTTAATATCCACACCACGCGGTTCTTCGAGGAAGAGACTGCCATTTGGTTTGAGTACACGTGCGATCTCATCAATGGCTTTGCGCCAGCCCAGGATGTGATGAAGAACGCCGAAGATGATGACCGTATCCTTGCTGGCATCCTCAAATTGGCTTAAGTCCTCGGCATCTTGCGCAATGAATTGAAATTGCGGGTATTTCTTTTTTGCCAGAGCAATTTGTTCTGGCATTACATCCAAGCCGATGTAACTTTTGGGGTCCAGTTGATTGAGCAGATACGCGCCGTAGCCGGAGCCGCAGCCGATCTCAAGCACATCTTTGTTTTGCACATCCAAGCCCATGTGACGGAACATGGACATTTCGAAGAAGCGCTGTCCCAGTTTGCGGGGAAGCGACTGCATGGCGCGAAATTCGGGTTTGGAAAGTTTCATGAATAAAAATTCTCCCCTTCCTTGATGAAAGAAAGGGGAGAAAACTTACGCGGTTTCGATGAGGCCGATTGCCTGCAGCATCTCTTCGTTGCTGGCGAATTTGTATTCTTCCACACCCCGCTTTTGGGCTTCATCTGCTTCTACAGCTTCAAGCCGCTTGATGTCATCTTTTGTGATGACGGGCTTGTGGAGCGACTTCACTTTTTCAGCAACTGCCTCCGGGCTGGCATCACCGAATTGTTTCGTCTGCAAATATTGAAAGACGGCTTTGCCGGCGTTCGTTCCGTCACGGCGGGCGTAGCCCACCAGACCTTCACTTGCCTTGCGCGACCATCCACCTACGAAGACGCCTTCCGTGGAAGACTCATACGAAACACCCTCCACAGGGAAGCGCGGCTCGGTGTTTTTGACAAATTCATTCCATTGGGTTGGCAGACCAAACGCTTCGTCCACTTTGTCGCCGATTGCAAAGATGACGGTCTCTACATCCATTGTGCGTTTTATGCCCGTGCCTTTGGCGCTGATCTTTCCATCTTTTTCGATAAGGATATTATCTTCCACTTCCAATTTGGTCAGAACTCCATTTTCACCGTACATGGCGGTGGGAGAGGCGAGGAAATCAAAGTGGAATTTTGCATTCTCAGTCTTGGGGTCGGCTTTGGGCAGAGCCTCCAATACCTTGTGTTGACCGATGACACGGTTCTGATTGATCTCTGCAAGGACGGGGCGCACGCGCTCCAATTCCTTTTCAAATTCCTCAAGGTCGAGATATCCGATTAAGTGCTTCATCTCATCCTTGGTGAAATTCACTTCAGCAGGACCGCGCCTCACGACAGCGGTCACTTCCTCCGCCTTTTGCACATTGATCAGATGGCGCGCCACATCCACCATCACATTCCCTGCGCCGATAATAGCGCAGCGTTTTCCAAAGCGGAAATTCCTCTGGCTGAAGGGTGGAAGTTTGTTGTAAAAATAAACAACATCCTTGGCGTGATAGACACCTTCAAGATCTTCGCCTGGCAAACCTAGGGACTTCGTCCCCTGTGCGCCTGCCGAAACCAGCACAGCGTCAAAGCCGAACGCGCGAAGTTCATCCAACGTCAGGTCGCCGTTGGTTCCGATGGAAATATTTCCATAATAGTCAATGTTCGCGAGGTCGAGCGTCTGGCGGAACTGCTTGCGCAGACCTTCCTTCATCGAATGCTTTTCAGGATAAATGCCGTACTCAGCAAGACCACCAGGTTTGATGTCACGATTGAAAATTGCCACGCGCACGCCTTGGTTCGCAAGTTCGCGCGCGCCAAAAAGTCCCGCGGGACCGGCACCGATCACTGCCACATAATAATTTGAGTTACTCATAAGCCTCCATAAATCAGACAAAAACTGTGCGATTATATTTTGAAATCACGCAATCAGCAAGCCGTTTAATCAAACCCAAATCGCGCTTTTATAATAATTGCATATGTTACAAGTCGCCTGGCGGTTAAAAAAGTTACCCGTCGGCGCATTAGCCCTTTGTGAGAAATTGTCCGGAATCAAGCTCAATGGCTGGTTGTATCTGTGCTAATATTGACCATAAGCCATCATTGACCGGCATTTTTCCTACAGGAGACACCATGAACACTGATCCCAATGATCCCGGTAAAAAAATGCGCAAGCTTTTGGGGAACTCAAATCCTCTTACGCGTCTGCCTAAAAAAAATGGGAATGACAATTCCTTTATAAAGGAAAATGACAAAGCGGATGCGCCCCAGGAGCAGCAATCTGCAATTCCGGTCGCTCCGCCTCCCAAAAATAAACCCGCCTCCGCAGTCAAGCAGAAAGCTGATTCTGGTTCGAGGGGCAGTAATTCCATCTTTGGGCCTGCTTTATGGAACGTGGCGAGCATCCTTTCTCTTACCATCAATGTGATTCTCATTATTGTGCTGCTCATATTAGCAATGAGTATAAACAGCCTCGGATTAAGCGTCTCATCTTTATTGAACATGGGCACGGATCTGTTGGGCGGTTTGTACGGCAATTTTGAAAAGATGGATCGCGCCCACATCACAACCAATATTGACGTGGCAACAACCATCCCTGTGAAATTCGACCTGCAGCTCAACCAACAGACCAATGTTGTCCTAAGCCAGGACGTGACCATCACCAATGCGCTCGTCACCGTCAACACCGGCGGGTTGAATATTTCACGCGCCAATACTACTATTGTTCTGCCCTCGGGCACTACTCTGCCCGTTTTTCTTAACCTGACCGTCCCTGTGGATACTACAGTTCCTGTCTCCCTCAACGTGCCCGTGGATATTCCGCTTGACCAGACCCAGCTCCACGAACCCTTCACCGGTTTGCAGGAAGTTGTAAGACCCTTTTATTGTATGATCAATGCCAATGCAACTAACTTAAATGGAGAACCGATCTGTAAATAATGGTATTTTTTGGAGATACATGGCAAAACCCATAACGCAAGTCACCCTGAAAAACGGCATGCAGGTCATGCTCAAAGAGATCCATACGGCGCCCATCATTTCCTCCTGGATTTGGTATCGCGTCGGCTCGCGGGATGAACCCACCGGCAGGACTGGCATCTCTCATTGGACGGAGCATATGCAATTTAAGGGAACCAAAAAGTTTCCCGCAAATATGCTCGATAAAGCAATTTCTCGTGAAGGAGGGCGCTGGAATGCTTCCACTTCACATGACTCAACCCGCTATTTTGAGACCATGCCCGCCGATAAAATCGATCTTGCCTTGCGCCTCGAAGCAGACCGCATGACCAATAGCATTTTCGACCCGAAAGAGGTCGCCTCCGAGCGTACAGTCATCATCTCTGAGCGGGAGGGAAGCGAGAACGAACCCATGTTCAAGCTAAGCGAGGCGATGCAAAACTACGCTTTTCGTGTCCACCCGTATCACCATGAAATTATCGGTGACATGGCGGACCTGCAAACCATCACTCGTGATGATCTTTACAACCATTACCGTACATATTACGTGCCGAACAATGCGGTACTTGCTATTGCAGGTGATTTTGAAACAAAAATCATGCTGAAGCGCATCAAGGAATTATTCGAGCGCATTCCCAGGGGTCCAAATCCGCCGCGGCTTGGCCGCCCAGAGCCGGAGCAAAAAGGTGAACTCCGTTTTTCAGTGGAAGGTCCCGGCGAGACGACTTTTATTCAAATTGCCTATCACTTTCCCAATGCCACCGACCCGGATTACTTCCCTCTGCAGGTATTGGACAGTTTGCTCAATGGTGCGAATGGTCTATCCTATAAAACATCGCGCCTTTATCGCGCCCTTGTTGATAAAGGCTATGCCGTGGATGCCTCTGGTTGGTCGGAAGCCTCAATAGACCCGTATCTATATCGAATTACCATAACGCTCCATCCCAATCGCAAGCCCGAAGAAGCGATTGCCGTGTTGGATTCTGAAATTAAAAAATTGCAGGATGAACTGGTGCAGAGCGATGAAATCAAACGCGCGGTCAAACAGGCAAAGGCTGTCTTCGCCTATGGAAGTGAGAATATCACCCATCAAGCTTTCTGGATGGGTTACACAGCCATGTTCTCCACTTATGACTGGTTTACAACCTATTTGAACAAACTTGCCAAAGTTACTCCCAAGGATGTGCAGCGCGCGGCACGGAAATACTTTCAGCCCGGCAAACGCGTCATCGGCACATATATCCCGAAAGGCAAGGGTGGATAATATGGCAACATCTATTACAAAACCATCCCTGCCCAGCCCAAAGGATATTTATAAAACAGTCCTTTCAAATGGCATTACGGTTCTTACGCGTTCCAATTTCAACAGCCCATCCGTCAGTATGGGCGGCTACCTTCCCGCAGGGGCGATCTTTGAAAGCGATGAGAAATTAGGCCTTGCTGATTTTGTCGCGTCCTCTCTGATGCGCGGCACGAAAATACGCAGTTTTGACACAATATACAACGAACTCGAATCTGTAGGCGCCAGCCTGGGATTTGACTCAGGTGTGCACAATACAAGTTTTGGCGGGCGCTCACTCGTGGAAGATTTGCCGCTTTTGCTCAAGTTACTTTCCGAGTCATTGCAATATCCTGCCTTTCCAAAAGATGAGATCGAAAGGCTGCGAGCGCAATTTCTGACTGGCCTTGCCATGCGCGCGCAGGACACTTCCGATATGGCGGATATGGCTTTGGACCAAATGTTGTTCGATGGACATCCATACAGCAGACCCAGTGATGGATTTCCTGAGACCATCCAGTCCATTACACGGAAGGATATGCAGAAATTTCATCGCCTCCATTTTGGACCGAGGGGCATGGTCATTGCAATTGTGGGAGCCATCCACCCGAAGAAAGCGGTTGAAGCGGTGGAAAAGTTCCTTGGCGGCTGGCAGGTTCCAGGTCAGGGGGAGGCGGCGGTTCTTCCTCCGCATAAGCCTGTCAGGAAATCCATGAGACGTCATCACACGATTGCCGGCAAATCCCAAACGGACTTGCTCATCGGCTCGGTGGGTCCAAGCCGTAAGGCTCCTGAATATTTATCCGCGTCTCTAGGGAATTCGGTGCTTGGGCAGTTTGGAATGATGGGGCGGATTGGTGATGTGGTGCGTGAAAAATCGGGGCTGGCTTATTATGCATATTCGGCATTGGATTCGGGAATCGGTCCGGGCAGGTGGGATGTGGCTGCGGGTGTTAATCCAGCCAATGTGAAGAAGGCTATTGATTTGATCGAGAAGGAACTGCGCCGTTTTGTCAAAAGCGGCGTGACGAAGGAAGAGCTTGCTGACAGCCAGGAAAATTACATTGGCCGTTTGCCGCTTTCTTTGGAGTCAAATAATGGCATTGTGAGCGCTTTATTGAATATCCATCGCTATGACCTTGGCATGGATTATTATCAGCGTTATGCAAATATGGTGCGAGCCGTCACGCGAGAGGATGTGCTTGAAACGGCTCGCAAATATATTGACCCTGATCGTTTGGTCATTTCGACCGCGGGGCCTTAGAGTCTTGCATGAAATTAGCCACCGGCGTTGATCTGATCGATATTCTTCGAATCCGTGAAGCTGTGGATCGTCATGGCGAACGTTTCCTTGCCCGTGTTTATACAGAGGCAGAACAGCGGGATTGCAATGGGCGTATCTCTTCGCTTGCTGTGAGATTCGCGGCAAAAGAAGCGGCTGCGAAAGCTCTGGGTTGTGGTATCGGTGATGTCAGTTGGCTGGATATTGAAATCAGGTCGGATGAGAAGAAGGCGCCTTATTTGATCTTGCATGGGGAAGCAGAGAGGCTGGCAAAGCAGCTGGGTTTGTTGAATTGGTCAGTCAGTTTGAGTCATACGGAAGGTCAGGCGATTGCATTTGTGGCTGCGACCGCTTAAAAAATACATCCCGCGGGCCAGTTCCGCGGGATGTTCGTAAGGACGATTGAGGCGTGGTGTTTGGCGAAGGATGACTCGGACTCTGAGTCGTCCACCATTCCTCAATCTTATTTCTGGTCCTCGACGCCAATCCAAAGGTGGCCCGGCATAACGGGCCGATAAGGGCGAATGATCAACTTTCCCATCTCAAATTGCTTTTGTCCACTTTCCAGCATGCTGGGATGTACGAGGCAAAGATCTGGGGTGCGCCCAAATTTTTTGCTGTAATATTCCATTGCTTTCTGGATCTTTACGCTTAAAGTGGTGCGCGGGTCATCATCGAACCATAACATTCCAGTGTGCATATGTTTTGCCTTTCTGCTAACTAGTCCAAGGTCGGGACCCAGAAGTTGAGTAATTCATCATCTTCACGCAAGGCGAATTGGGAACCCGCTATCAGGTTTGTCAGGGTATGACTTGGGTTGGCAGTAATAAAATTTGATTCGTCCGGGCTTTCAACGCGGCCAAACAAGCGTGTGTGAAAAAAACTCATCCATTCTTTTAGATGCAGTGCGCGGGTTGCATTCAAGGTGACGATGGGCCAGACGCGGCGGCTGGGTCCACGCATGAGAAGCCAGCGCAGGTTTTGCTCCACTTGCTGATTTAGCTTGATGACGGATTCGATGTCATCGATCAATAACAGAATGAATTGCTGCTCGCCTCGATTGTTATGGGCCCATGCCACAAGGGAATTTATAAGCTTTTCAGCATTGCCTTCATATGTGGAATAAATTCCGACGTTATTTTGATTTCCTTGAAAAAACTTCCATTCTTTTGGATGGGATGTGATGATGCTGTATTGAACATTATCCGGGTTGTGAAGGTAATCTGTGGCGCGGGCTATGGTTTGAAGGAATCTGGTCTTGCCGCTGGCTTGATCACCGGTAATAAGCAGGGGACCGGGAATCGGGTCATGTAAGTTAAGGAGAACAGGCAAACCATCTTCTGCGAGACCGAGGAAGAGCGCTTCTTGCGGGAGGGGAGACAGGTCAGCGAGGACTGATCTCAAGGTTGGCAGACCAGGCGCGGGCGGAGTCTGATGCGTCTGCTCTTCCTGGGCAAGCTGCACAAATGTGTCGATCATTAGGTCAAAACGGGTTGGTTTATCCACAGGATTTTCCATATTAGAACACCTGTTCTAATAATAATACTTCCTGCATCAGATGTCAAGGGGTAGTTTTTCTTCTTCCATATTAAGTTCATTGCCTGTGATTTGTCTTGACGCTGTGAGTTGTTTTGGTATAATCGCTCTGCTTAATCCCTCGCCGACATAGCTCAATCGGCAGAGCATCCGCCTTGTAAGCGGAAGGTTACGAGTTCAATTCTCGTTGTCGGCTCAAGGTCGCTGCTTGAACAAGTCGGTTGGTGATCGAGTAAAAAATTTATTGAGGGCAGTTACCCAAGTGGCCAAAGGGGACTGACTGTAAATCAGTTGTCAGAAGACTTCGGAGGTTCGAATCCTTCACTGCCCACCTGTACCGGCAATTTGCTGGTGCTCCCGCAAGGGAACAGCACGTTAAGCCCTCATAGCTCAGTTGGCAGAGCACACCCTTGGTAAGGGTGAGGTCACGAGTTCAAATCTCGTTGAGGGCTCAGTTGCTGAAAAGCATTCTTGTAACTATTAAAAGG
>JACZJB010000202.1 GCA_014860805.1 Anaerolineales bacterium | reverse complement strand
GATTATACAATGGAGTTCAAGCAATAGCCTTTGGAGCAAAACAGCCCAAAATCCCCTTGTGCCTCAAGGTTAGCCGTAGATTCTTTGTTGAATCTGTTGGATCACGTCGCTCAATTTCTCGGTGGAACCAAAGCGCTTCGCCACCCCAGGAGCTTGCCCCATTTCGGAGAATGGAGAAACCCGAAACACACGGGCGTCGTTGATCTCTTCAATTCCAGCGGCACGGTATTTTTCTAGCAAAGCCAAAATGACTTCCTGCGCAGGTTTTTGATGTCTGTTTACAAAACGAGACTCACGATTTATAAAAGCTGTCGCTCTTTCGGAGCGGGTGCGCAGCGGTGCATTAAACGCGAGATGACCGAGCAAATCAAATTGATCCGCCTCTGTTTGTTCCAGCACTTCAGCCAGCACATCCACATACACAGAAGCGTTCTGAAGATCTTCCAGCAATTGTCGTCGTTGCGGCGTCTCCACCAAAATCGCGCGCAGGTCATCCAGCTTCTGTGCCTTGCTGATCTGCTCCACTTTCGCGCGGGTATATTCAAGGTACTGTTTTTGCGTCATCTGCTCGCCCGTCCCTTCGATGACAAACACCGCCTCTTCCGCGATTCGCACTTCCAAATGCTCCACACGGATTCGACCCACTGCCTCGCCTTCAGGCTTCAATTCGACGACGACATTAACCGTCTCACCCGATAAAACTTGTACCCGCATCTCTCTGCGACGGAAACCTGTTCCAGTTGCAATAAGCGCGAGTGAACCCTCAGGCAATTCTGAAAAACGAAAAGCGCCATTCGCGTTCGTGCGAATCGGTCCGCGCTGGGCGTTCGGTCCCGTCAACAAGGCAACCGTCGCGCCAACCAAAATTTCATTGGTCTCTGCTTTGACAACCGTTCCTTCAATAACTCCCGTCTGTTCACCCTGTTGCGCTTCAGGCGGCGGACCTGGCGGGCGATCCCATTCATCAAAGAGATGGGTTGCGCCTGTGTAATCAATAATGCGGAACCACATTTTATCGGTGGCTGGGTCTACACGGCTGCCACGCCCGATAATTTGCTTGAAAAGAATCGGCGAAGAAAGCGTCTTCATGAAAACAATATTTCGGCACGAAGGCACATCCACACCAGTGCTCAAAAGCTCAGCAGTGGTGGCAATAATCGGTGTGGAATGATCGCTATCCTGAAATTGTTGTAACCATTTGGGCGCTTCGCCTTCTTCTGCCACGATTGGCACGGCATAAGGATCAATGCCTAAGGCGCTAAATTCATCGCTCAGCAAACGGGCAACCTCGCGCGCATGGTTTATGTCTACGCAAAATACCATCGTCTTTTCTGTGGGACCAAATCGACGCAACAGTCCCGCCAAATGTGCCACCATCGTCTTAGTTCGGTCTGGCACCGTGATCTCGCGCTCAAATTGCGGGGTGGTGTAAAGTTCGCGCTCCTGCGCACCTTCAGGCACAAAAACTTCCGCACCCTGCTCAACAGCCTCACGCAAGCGAAGTCCGCTTTTGTCTACCGTTGTATGCACCCGATGAACTTTATAGGTAGCAAGGAATCCATCTTCGATGCCCTGACCAAAGCTATATTCAAACGCTGAGGTCTGCCTTGTACCCTTCTCTGGGTCATCAGGATCAAGCAAGATCTCAGGCTCATCTTTGCAGAAATAATCGTAGGTGTCTACATTATCAGTGCGCTTCGGCGTCGCAGTCATGCCCAAGTGAATTGCCCCGCCAAAATACTTGAGAATCTCCTGCCAGGTCCCAAACCCTGATCGGTGCGCTTCATCAATGATGATCAAATCAAAGAAGTCAGGCGGGAAGTGTTCGTACAGCCGCTTGCCATCCTCCCCTTCCGCCCATAACGACTGGTAAATGCCAAAATACAAATCGCGCGTCAATGGAACTGGAGAACCGTCAATCAAGTGGCGCGAATCATTCCCCTCCCGTGCAAAGGGTGAAAAGGCATTATAGGATTGATTGCGCAGTACCACTCGGTCAGCTACAAAGAGAACGCGACCAGGGCGATCTGGATGTTGGCGATCCATCCATCCAGACTTCATCAATTTCCAAACCAGCTGCATGGCAGTAAACGTTTTTCCTGTCCCTGTTGCCATCGTCAAAAGAATGCGCTTTTGTCCACGCATCACACGCTGAATCGACTGTGTAATTGCCGCTTCCTGAAAATACCTCAGTCCCTTCCCTGTAATTGATTCGGGGCAATATGGATGCAATAAAGGATTGAGCCGTTTCGCTTCGCTATCATCCAGGTTATAGATGCCGCGCGCCTGCAAGATCTGTTCGGGCTTGCTGACATCAGCAATACCCGTGTTGGTGATCCAACGTCCCCACAATTCATCTGGGCTCGGAAATTCACTCAACTCACGGCTTATACGCGTGAAGAAATCATATTCAAGAATTTTTTGACCATTTGTCGAATAAGCAAAGGGGACCAACAAATCTTTTGCATAGCCCTTTGCCTGCTCAAACCCCGCATCTGCCGACAAGTCTTCTTCTTTTGCCTCTACCACCGCAATGGGGAACCCGTCTGTATAGCGGAGAAGATAGTCAATCTTCCGCCCCTCTCGATGATGAGCCTTCTCCCCATGCAAAACAATCCGTCCCGCCGTATACTGCACATCCCGCCTATAGTAATGCTCCCGACGCACGTGATCCTGCCCCCAGCCTGCACCTTCCAGTTTGGGGTCAATTAAATAAGCACGGGTATCGGATTCGTTTAAAGTCATTGTTAATGCCGATGTTGCTACAAGATCTGGGGATTCTCCCGCACTGTCCGATTTTTCGGTATATTATACGACTTCTTTTTGTCCTTAGCCTTGAATTTCTTTTTTGAGAGTACCTAACAGCGAAAACAGAATAAAATAAGAGGCATGAAATGTCCAAAGTGTCAAGCGAATTGGAAACAATACAAAGCAGGCTTCAATCCTTCTGGGAGCCAGCATTATCGTTGTGGTGAATGCAATCGGGTGTATACACCGAAGCCAATCCAACAAGGGTATCCCGAGGAAACACGCCTGTTGGCAATCCGCATGTACGTGGAAGGCAGCAGTTTTGGCTCGATTGGACGAGTGCTCAAGGTCAATCCACAAAGTGTTGCCAATTGGGTCAGTCAGTACACCGCCAAGCTACCCAATGCTCCCATGCCAGCGAAGGTAAAAAAGGCTGAGTTGGATGAACTGTATACCTTTGTTGGCAAGAAAAAAACGAAATCTACGTTCTGACCATCGTGGATCGGGATACTCGCTGCGTTTTAAGTTGGGATGTGGTGCTGGAAAGAACCTCGCAAGCTCTGCAATCTTGCTTGGAACGTGCTCCACAAGCCAAACACTATTACAGTGATGCTTTTCCTGTCTATGACACTTTGTACTATGGTGCTCCCTATGAAATGCGAACCGATAAACAGGAAACCTATTCGGTCGAAGCGGTCAACGCAGATTTACGTCACTATTTGAAACGGCTGGCACGTAAGTCAAGGTGCTTTTCAAGAAGAATGCAATCCTTGGCGAAAAACATTCAACTCTTTGTATATTGCTACAATCATCGACAACTGACGAAGCGTACTTTCCCGAAATACTCTTCTCATCTGGTCGATTTCATTTGTCCTCTCTTTTAGGTACTCTCTCTTTTTTAAATGAATCAAAGCCCCGAATACTTACTGTATATGTACTTAAGAAACACTTTCACTAAATTTCAAGCAATTACCGGATATTACCTAGATAAGTGATTTTATGCGTATTTACAAAAGCATTCCATTTATGGCGAAAAAATGCTGTAATACCACTCAATTATGTTAAAGATTCCAGTTATCTGAAGAATAATAATAATTATTATGACCATAGATATAAAGCCAAGAGGAAGAAATAGAAGACCGATTTTCCTTAAGATATTAAAATCGAATTTAGTATCAGGATTAACATCAACTTCATTATCTATATTATTCTTCGCCTCTGCGCCAACTCTCAAGTCAGAATAATATTCCTGTGGATCTATTTCAGAATAATCATCCGGCTCCTCATCAGTCTCCTTCAAATCAGTACTTTGCCAATTTCTTATTATCTCTAAAGTCGCGTCAGGTAAATTTGTATGCTCAACATAAGCAAAGATTCGAAGAAGAGATAGTGTTTCTGGGCTTAGCAACTCCCAAGAACTAAAAAACTCATCGTTATTAATATATTCTATTAAGAATCTTCTAGCCGAAGAAGATACCTTTTTCAAACTATAATTCTCATTATGATATTCACTATAAAAACAAAGACTAGACAATTCAAGATCTGCAAAACTAGTAACATCTGGCATATTACCCCAAAAGATATGTTCAATAAAATGCTTTATTAACTTCTTGTTTAATAGCGTATCTTGTGTAAAACACTGGATATGCTCAATAATATCAAAATAAGTTTCTAATTTTTCAGAAATCCCAGTCTCATGAGTATCTTGCAAGCGAGATATTAAGTTTCTACAGACTTCGACATATTTACTCCACCCCAGAG
>JACZJB010000201.1 GCA_014860805.1 Anaerolineales bacterium | reverse complement strand
GTATTGCCTCGCACAGCATATCTGGGCTGGCAATGGGCGTCATCTTCCAACGGACGCGCAATTTGATCGCGCCTTCCATTGTTCACGTTATTATTAATATGTTCGGGAGTTGATCTCGGAAATTAACGTGCCAGTTCAACCACCAGCGTATCGAGAGCCAGGTCCAGTGTGACCTGGCTTGTTTTTACCTGTTCATCGATCTTCAACAGGCGATGGTAGATTCCCTCCAATGCTTCCATCGAAAAACGTCCCGCCTGTCCTGTTGTTTTTTCTGCTACAAAAGGATGTACGCCCAGCGCGCGCGCCACGTCATCCTTGTTTCCCCGTCCATCCAAAATTTCACGCGCCTGGATCAATAAACGAAATTGGCGCACAACCATGCCCCACAACGAAAACGAATCTTCATTTTCCAAAAGCCTGTGCAGTAATTTTTGAGCGGATTTCCCATTGCCCTGTGACAACGCATCGACAAAATCGAACACGCTTTGCTGGGATGTGACGATACAAACCGCCTCCACATCCGACCCTCGAACGGGTCTGCCCCAATTGACATACGCCAGCAGCTTGGCAATTTCCATGCCCGCCTGACGCGTATCCACGCCCACCATTTCAGCCAGTTTGGCGGCGGCAGCAGGTTCGATCTGTCCGCCTTGATTTTTGACTTCATTGATGATCCAGCCGGGCATGTCCCTTTGTTTGGGCAGGAAAAAGGTTTGCAGTTTTACCAGTGACGAATTCTTTGCCGCCCATTTCACCAGCCAGTGCTTTTCGATTTCCTTCGGCTCCATCAATTCGTGGATGACGAGCCTGGCGGTGTCTGGTGCGTTGCTGAGGAATTCCTGGAATTTTTTGCGGGTGGCGGGATTGTTGAATTTTGCGGAAGGGTTGGAAAGGATGACCAGTCTCTTCGGTGCGAGGAACGGCATGGCATTGACCGCATTGTTCAAGTCGTTCTCGGTCATCGTGCGCGCTTCGAGACGGGCCGTGTTCATGCCCGCAGTCGTCGGGTCGCTGAAGTCAGACTCGAAATCCTTGATCTTGCGGTTGATGGCAAATTCGTCGTTGCCGTGGAGGAAGAAGATGTTGGGCATTTAGGAAGGATAAATTATGAAGGATGAAGGATGAAAAAAAAGAAAAATGAAAGAAGATAGTCGAGATCACGTTATTTTGTGATGACTCGATGAACACCTTTGCGGACGGGGACAATGTCCACGATTTGCAGGTTGCCGAGATTTGCTTCGGTAGTGACGTATTCTTGCAGCCACGGGCCGAGCGGGCGGCTGAGTTGATAGCCAAGGACGGCGAAACCTAATGCCAGTGGAACGAGCAGGAGTCGCCACAGAGTGGATTTTGTTCCTCGAAGCGGCAACCAGGCAAAGGCGCCGGAAAGAAGCGCAGTGGTCGCCAGGTTGGTGCCGCAGCCGGGATGAATCGCCAGTGCGCTTTCGCCGGAGTTCAATCGCGTGTGTGCTTCTGTAACGGATTCCCAAATTTGTTGAGTGGTCAGGTCACCGAGCAGGAAAAAGCCTGTGGGGTTGGAATGTCCCGCCATGCGTTTGCCGGGATTTTTATGCGAGAGCAAATGAATGGAGGCGTGTTCAAGCGCGTGGTTGCGCCGTGTTTCGAGAATGAGGGGAAGGTCGAGGATCATGGGATGATTATAAGTTGGTTTGGAGAATGGGTGAGTCGTAAATTTTTTCGAGCAGTTCCAAAAACTCTGCGGATGGACGTGACTTGAGAATCTCTTTGCGCTCGTCGCGGGTGAGATGCTGCATCATCACGTATTGGACAGCGTTTTTACGGAAGAGGCGCGAGCCGTCTTCGTCGCCGTAGAATTCGACGCTGCGTGCGAGATGTTTGCGGATGGTTTCCTTCACCATCTCAGGCGGAACCTGGTCGCGGTCGAGGCGGGAAAATATCCAAGGGTTGGGAATGGCGCCGCGCCCGATCATGACGGCATCCACGTTGGTGTATGCTTTCATGCGGTCAATATCCGCGACGGTTTTTACATCGCCGCTGCCGATGACAGGAATCCTGACCAATGATTTGACTTCGGCAATCGCGTCCCAATCGGCGTTGCCTGAATACCGTTGTTCCTTTGTGCGGCCGTGCACGGCGATAAGCGAGCCGCCTTCTTCTTCCACGATGCGGGCGATGAGTTTGTAGTTTTTGTTTCTGTCCCAACCGAGACGGATCTTTCCCGTGACGGGCACGCGCAAGTTTTTGACCAGCTTGCGAAAGGTGCGCGCGATCTTGAGCGGAGTGGGCATCATGCCTACGCCCGCGCCGCGATCTGCGATGGTCTTGGCGGGGCAGCCCATATTGAGGTCGATCACGTCGGGGTTATTTTCCTGGATTTGCAGCGCGGCTTGCAGGATGAGATCAGGGTCGTCGCCGTAAATTTGAAAAGTAATGGGGCGTTCGGGTTCAGTGAAATACATCCGCTTTGCGGGCTGCTTCGAGCGGCTGAGGATCTTCTCCACTTTGATGAATTCGGTGTAGCTCATGGCCGAGCCGAGCTCGCGGCAAATCGAACGGAAGGGCCAATCAGAGTAGCCGTCCATCGGCGCGAGGATGCTGTCCCCGTAGATGGGGACTTCACGGATGTGGAAGTTGGGTGTCTTGCTTTCGTTCATTAGTTTTGAGTATAACAAAAATTAATCTGTGAGATTTCCTTCAAGTATAATCTCCTAAAATGAGGAGGAACTAAATGACTCAGAACAATGAATTATTACTTGCAGGACAATTGATAAAAGCAGGGAAGTTCATAGAAGCCCGCCCTTTATTGGAAAATTTCATCAAAGAACATCGTGACCATATCCCTGCGTGGCGGTTGTACGTTGAAACATGGCCTGCTCTTGAAGATCGTAAACGGGTGTGGGGATATTGTCTGAAAGTTAACCCGCACAACGCCGAGGCAAAACGCGCGTTGGAAATGCTGGATGCGCCTTCATCCCCATCACCACTAGCTCAGCCCGTGCCTGCCTTGCCTCCCAAACCAAAACCCGCACAGAAGATCACCTCTAGTCGAAAAAAACCGGTCAGTGCTTTGTTCGTTTTCGTTTCAAGCCTCGCATTTATTTGTATCATTGCGGTCATGGCACTGACGATTCGGACAGTTCTTTCGCAGCCCATTGATCCAACTCCATATCGTCATACCCAACCCGTGGAATATTATCTCTATGTGCCGAAGAGTTACACAGGAGACCGTGTCTACCCTTTGTTTGTCGGGATTCACGGCTCAGGCGGCTCCGGCCTCCATTGTTGGGACCTGTGGCAGCCTTATGCAGAAAAAGAGGGCTACATCTTGCTTTGCCCAACCATCCCCGGCGATGCCGGGGGATATTATCTGGATGTGGGAGAGCGAACCATTTGGGCCGCGGTCAACGCCGTGCAGAGTGAATATCATGTCAGTTCACGCATGTTCATCGCCGGGTTTTCTGCCGGGGCATACTTCATGCAAGGCTTTGCCGCCCACTACCCCAGCTCGGTGAGCGGGCTGGCGATCCTATCCACGGGGTATTCCATGCCCGGCTTTCAACCCAATGTCCCCGTGTTGGTTGTGATCGGAAGTATGGATAACCCCGATTCGATTCAGGCAAATGAAATGCTCGTCAGTCACCTTCAACAAAGCGGGGTGGATGTTGAATACTATGTCTTGCCGGGTGTGGGTCATTGGGCAACTACAAAAACAGAAAGCCTGACCATTGAATTATTCCGCAAGACTGTCGGAAAGTAGAACGATCAGGCAGGCTGCTTCTTCAACAACTCCAGATAATGCTTTCGGAACTTGGCAACCTTCGGGGCAACCACGGCCTGACAATAGGGCTGATTTTGATTCCGCACGAAGTATTCCTGGTGATAATCTTCAGCGATATAGAAATCTTTAAGCGCCTCCACTTCCGTAACAATGGGGCTGTTCCAGATATTCTGGGCATTCAACTCGCTGATTAATTTTTCGGCAACCTCTTTTTGCTCAGCCGTGTGGTAGTAGATGCCCGAACGGTATTGTGATCCAACGTCCGCGCCCTGACGGTTGAGAGTAGTGGGGTCATGAATGGCAAAGAAAACATTCAGAATGTCACGGAATGAGATGATGGATGGGTCAAACTTGATCTGGGCAACCTCAGCGTGCCCGGTCATTCCCGTGCAGACAGCCTGATAAGTGGGATTGGCAACATGTCCGTTGGCATAGCCAGAGTCCACAGAAAGCACGCCTTTCATCTCATCAAAAACAGCCTCGAGACACCAGAAACATCCCCCGGCCAGTGTGATGGTTTCATAATTTGTGTTCATAATAAAATCTCCTTCTTTATTTATTCTTTTGGATATCCGTTTTGAATAGCTTCAAATACTCGCCATAGCCTTCTTTTTCCAATTCCTCCACTGGAATGAAACGCAGTGCTGCGGAGTTGATGCAATAGCGT
>JACZJB010000200.1 GCA_014860805.1 Anaerolineales bacterium | reverse complement strand
TTCTTGGATTGAGTCCATCCGCGTTTGCGTTGACGGGCGGGATGGCAATAAGTTGCAGGAAATCGTTTCGCATATGAGAAAACAAAAAATTAATTGGACAAGGGACGGGAAAGAACAAGTGAAGGTTTGGCTGGAGGAGATGCCGCAATGAAACATAGTTATAGTTTTTCCTTGATACTTTTGCCGCTTGCCTTATTGTTGGCATTGGCTTCGACGTTGTTTATTCAGAGGGCGGGCATTACATATGAAGTCAGTTCTCGGTATTACGTATCGGAGCAGTTTTTACCGGACGATATTATCGAGGTGAAAAATTTTTTCTCAGACAAGCCAGTGGAGGCGCTTGTAATCGTGGACTCGCAAAATACTGATAAATACATGCAGATTATGGTGGAAAATGTATATGCCACTCTGGATGATATGCGGGTTAAGTACGATATTTATGATGCGAATGGCCCAGCCAATTCCGTCGATCTTTCGAAATATCAAACTGTTGTTTTTGTAGTTCTTGATATATCCAGATTAGATTCGGAAACCGCCGCCATTATGAATTGGATGGAGGGAGGTGGAAAGGTGATGTTTGCGATTCGCCCGGATCCGTCCAGCACCTTCTCATTAAGTTATCGGAAGCTTGGAATTATCGGTTCTGCCGGGGAGCTTGCCGCAACAAAAGGCATCGAGTTTGTGACCGACCTGCTTCCTGGAGCAAAAGGCGTAAACATTGGTTTGCAATTCATTAATGGCTCAAGTTACCCGGTTGAACTGGATGAAAACTGCATTGTGCATTTAATCAGTGGCGAGGGCAATAGGATCCCTCTTATGTGGCAGTGCGATAGCGGACAAGGACGTATAGTTTTTATAAATTCAGATCAATTTGGAGATAAGGCTGCCCGTGGGATATTTGCGGCTGGCTACAGCTTGTTAAGTGATTATTTTGTCTATCCAGTAATTAATAGCTCGGTTTTGTATATTGACGATTTTCCCGCCCCATTGCCTGAGGGATCTGACGAATATATAACCCGTTATTACGATATGGATACCGCTACCTTTTTCAGGGATGTGTGGTGGCCGGACATGGAAAACTTGGCAACAAAATATGATCTTAGGTATACCGGCGGGATGATAGAAACCTATACCCAGCAGGTAACGCCTCCCCTGGTTAAACAACTGGAGCCCGAGACTCATAAATATTTTGGAAGATCTCTTCTGGCAGCCGGCGGTGAAATCATATTTCATGGTCATAACCATGTTCCATTCTGCACCGCTGACAACGATGTGAATCCCTTAAATGACTATCCTTCCTGGCCGAATACTGAATCCGCTCAACTTTCCTTGAGCGAAGTATACACGTATGCGAATTCTGTGTTTCCTGACTATCAATTCCTGGGATATATGCCTCCTTCGAATATTCTATGTTCGGATTCCCGCCGCTGGCTGCCCTTGGTCATACCTGATTTAAGGTATATTGCGAGCATTTATATTCCAGATGAAGATGCTCAGGAGTATGTACAGGAATTTACCGAGGCGTCTGACGGGATTATTGAGTTCCCCAGGGTGGTCTCTGGGTACAACATGTATGACGATGAATATATGCAGTGGGCAGCCATAAATGAGCTTAACCTTCATTATGTTAATTCTCATTTTCTCCATCCCGATGATCTTCTTGACCCTGACAGAGGCGCTGAGAAGGGATGGGCTGACCTTAGAGATCAGTATGACAGATTCTTGCAATGGCTCAAAGATTCCGCCCCCGGGTTGAGAAATATGACTGGGCGTGAAGGTGCGATGGCGGTGCAGCGATTTGCTCGGTTGGCTATGGAGACTCGCGACAATAATGGAGCTCTTGAGATAACCCTTGGTAATTTCTATGATGAGGCTTGGCTGATGCTGCGTTCCGATAAAAAGCCGCTTTCTGTCGACGGAGGCGCTGCCACCCAGGTTTCTTCAAACCTATATTTGATCCAGGCTCTGGATTCAAAGATCACAGTGACGTTTGAGGAGTAGCATTGAAGATTTGTTTTATCCTTGAAGGCAGTTATCCGTACGTCCGGGGCGGTGTTTCTACCTGGGTTGACGGCTATATCCGCGCTTTGCCGGACCATGAATTTGTTTTGTGGACCATCACTGACCAGGAAGGTCAGGCGGGTAAGTTCGCCTACGATCTTCCCTCGAATGTGGTTACCGTACACGAAAACTTTTTGAGCGCCTCATTCAACTTAAGGATTAATAAGAATCCTAACTTGAAGTTTTCTGCCATTGAAAGAGAGGCAATGGCAAAGATGATCCGAAGCGGTGACCCTGATTGGCGGGTGATTCTTAATAGCTTTAATTTGCAGTCCAATAAACCCGTGGAATTCTTCTTGAGTGAGGAATTCCTTAAGATCCTTAAGGAATATACGAGGGACGATTATCCTTTTGCAGGGTTTAAAGATATTTTCTGGACGATTCGCTCAATGTTTCTGCCGCTGCTTTATTTAATCGGACAACCCATGCCTGAGGCAGACCTTTATCACAGCCCGTCCACAGGGTACGCAGGCGTCCTTGCAGCGCTTGCTTCCATGAAATATAACAAGCCCTTTGTATTAACAGAGCACGGAATTTATACGCGGGAAAGAGAAGAGGAGATCCTGCGGTCTGACTGGGTAAAATCGTACTTTAAAGATCTATGGATCTCGATGTTCTTTATGTTTGCCAGGCTTGCTTACACAAGAGCTCACCGTGTTACCAGTTTGTATCGCCGTGCAAGTCTTGTTCAGCAGGAGTTGGGTTGCCCGGAAGAGAAGTGTGATGTGGTGGGGAACGGACTTCATCTCGATTCGTTTATTTCCATCCCTGATAAGCCAAAGGATGGGTGGATCGATATTGCCATCATTGCCAGGTTTGCGCCAATAAAAGATTTGAAGACTCTTATTTATACGTTCTCCCGTCTTAAACAAGAGATCGACAATGTCCGATTGCATATCATCGGCGGTATTGATGATGAAGAATATCATCAGGAGTGTTTGGATTTAATCAAATACCTGAATGTCAAGGATATTATCATTCCAGGGACAGTAAAGACAACAACATATCTTGAAAAGATAGATTTCACGATCCTGACAAGTATTTCAGAGGGACAGCCGTTTGCGGTCTTGGAATCCATGGCGGCGAAACGGCCAGTGGTTACGACAGATGTAGGTAGTTGCCGTGATTTGATCGAAGGAGATGTCGGCGATAATTTTGGGCATGCGGGGATTTGCGTTCCGCCCATGCATCAATCCAAGTTATTCCAAGCCTTGCTTGAAATGTGTCAGAATGAAGAAAAGAGGAAGCTGATGGGCGAGGCCGGGCAGAATAGAGTTAAGAAGTACTTCGATATTAATAATATGATTAGTAGTTACTTAAACGTGTACGAAAGGGCGATCTCCATATGGCAGGCATCGGATTCGAGTTAAAGAAACTGTTCTCAAAAAAAGGTTTGCTTTTGCAAGCCAGGGCAAATCTTTATGCCAGTTTGGTAGTGGCTGGGCCCATGTTGATGGGCGCCATTTTTCTGTTGGGCGCAAGATATATCTCTACGTTTGGTGGAGCATCCATACATCAGCAGGATCTTATCGTTGTCATCATTACCTATTCGCTTTTGTTTTCGCTCATACTGACCAGCTCCCTGTTGTTTGTTTTGGCGAGATTTGTGGCTGATATGCTTTACATCGATGCGCGCGAAAGAGTGTTGCCGTCCATGTATGGGGCAATCTCATTCTTTTTGGCAATCGGGTCCGTTATGTGGTTGATATTCCTTAATGTTAGCCAGTTAAGTTTTACATACAGCCTGTATTCTTTTATTTTGTTTTGCGAAGGTGTCTTCGCATGGATTCAAATTAGTTATATATCTGCTGTAAAGGAATATCGTGGAATATTAATTGGCTTCTTGATCGGGGTTGCGAGCGGTTTGGTAGTGAGCCTTATCTTCATTCTCCTTAAGTATGAAGTTGTCGCTTCGCTTCTCGCCGGTACCTGCGTCGCCTATGGCGTCTTGATCATTGACTTTACGATTGTGCTTCACCAATTTTTCCCGATGGGCTCGGGGAGTCCATTTAAGTTCGTTGAATGGATTGATAAATACCCTCAACTTCCTTTTGTTGGTTTTTTCTCAACCCTTGGCCTGTTTATTCACCTTTTGTTGATGTGGACCAGCCCATGGGGCATTCAGGTGGAAGGACTTTTCTACCACGCTCCCAGGCACGATATCCCCGCTCTTTTGGCATTTATGACCAGTTTGGTGACCACGGTAAATTTCGTTACATCAGTCGAAGTGAACTTTTACCCCAAATACCGGCTTTATTTCAGCCTGCTAAATGGAGACGGTTCGTTGAGTAATATAGAAAAAGCGTATGATGATATGCTGGATGTTCTCAAGCAGGAGATTTTTTATCTTGCAATTCAACAAATTTTCGTTACTTTGTTTTCCATTACGCTGGTCGGCGAACTATTGTCCTATCTGAAGCTGGGTTTTACTGCAAGCATGATAGAAATGTTCCGGGTTCTTTGCGTCGGATACGGAATTTATGCGATCGGAAATGTCCTAATGTTATTCCTTCTTTATTTTTCAAGCAATACAGATGCTTTGTGGGCTGTTTCCTCGTTCTTTGTTGTTAATACAGTGGTGACCATGTACACAATCACCCTTTCGCAAGCTTATTATGGATTTGGCTTCGTGCTTGCGGGAGTTATCCTGTATCTTGTGGCTTTGAGACTCTTATTCTCTTATACCGATCGCCTGGATTATTACATATTTACCAAGCAGCCGGTATTCTTTGTGCAGAAAAAGAGTTTTTTAACTCGTTTGGCTGACAAACTGGATTCTTAGACCGTTTCAATAGAGGTATTGAATGAAAAGCTTTTTCCGTATCGTAACGATAATAGCAGCAGTATTATTTTTGATCTATGTCTCTATCATTAGCCTGCCCGCCGGTGCAGCAACCATTGACAAAGACATGACAATTGCTACACTGCTCGTCACTCCACCTTTTGGAGCGCCGGTTGCTCAGCAAGTGGGTACCATCGATGAGCTTCCATTTAGAGACAATGCGGTTGTTTACGAAAATGACAACCCTGGGTCGGTTGTGACGATGTACTTGACAATACGAAAGGGAAACTCCACTGATAATACCGATTACACATGGGAACAAGTAAATGATTTTACTAAGTATTGGCTGACAGACAATCAGGTTCCCGTTGTTGGGAAGGCGGAGGTTATCGTTCAGTTTGGAGATGAAAAAGGGCCGCTGCCGGGCGAGGTCGGATACAGCGCTCTAACGCCAAACGGGACCATACAAATTCGAGGCGCGACCACTTCGCTCGCCCCTCAGAAATCCTATAAAGTGGAATTATTTAACAACGCCGGTACCTGGCGGGGTCAATCAACGATCAACTTGAACAAACATATTTATGATGAAACCCGATTTAGGAATAAACTTAGCTTTGACTTATTAAAAGTAGTTCCTGATATGATAAGCCTGCGTACACAGTTCATTCATGTTTATGTGAAGGATGAGACTACGGATCCAGTACAGACCAAATTTGTAGATTACGGCCTGTTCACCCAGGTGGAGCAGCCAAACAAAAGATTTCTCGAGAGCCGCCTCTTGGATCGCGATGGTCAATTCTATAAGGTGAATGATTTTGAGTTTTATCGATACCCTGATGAGATTCGCTTGGTGACCGACCCCTTGTACGATGCGGACGCGTTTTCCCTTCGGTTGGAAATTAAAGGGAACAAGGATCATACCAAGTTAATTCAATTGCTTGACGATGTCAATAATGAGGCCATACCCATTGAACAAACCTTTGAGAAATATTTTAATTCGGACAATTATTTCACCTGGATGGCATTCAATATTCTGGTTGGAAATTTAGATACACAGTCTCAGAATTATTATCTTTACAGCCCTAAAAATGGCACCAAGTGGTACATTATCCCCTGGGATTATGATGATGCGTTTCCTTTGCAGAATAAGCCTGATCTTGTTTCCTACCAGATTTCATCCTGGGAAAATGGAGTGTCAAATTACTGGGGAGTGATTTTGCATAGGAGGATATTGGGTGTAGAGAAATATAGACAGCTCCTTGATGAGAAGATTCTGGAATTAATGAATATACTGACTCCTCAAAGGATTGAAAATCTAATACACCTTTATCAACCGGTGGTTGATAAGTATACACAGGTGTTGCCCGATAGTTATTATTTGCCGTCAGACCCAGCCAAGGCGCGTAAAATTGCGGATGCGATACCTGATGATATTGAGACAAATTACGATTTATATACCGAATCTTTGAAAAAACCCATGCCGTTTTATCTTGGATCCCCAACGGTGGAGGAGGGGCGGTTGTCGTTTTCCTGGGACGAATCTTACGACTTTAACGGCGAGGATATTTCCTATCATTTTGTGATCGCAAAGGATTGGACATTAAATGAGATTGTATACGATCAAGTCCTCATAAACACCACAAATGTCCAAGTCAACTTTCTTGACCCCGGCGGGTATTTCTGGGGCGTAACAGCAACAAATGAATCTGGATACATGCAATATCCGTTTGATAATTATTATGATATAGACGGTCAATCCCACCCGGGGTTGAAACGCTTTTATATCACGCCGGAGGGGGAAGTTCTGGAATGATTAGGATCTCGAAAATAACCTTAAGCGTAATTGTGTTATTCCTGCTGTTTGTCTCATTAGGGAGTTTGTCTGCTGCTGCCGAGCCTCTTGAGGAAGTAATTCCCGCGACTCCAACACCCATACCGGCAACCCCGGTTGCGATTGAGGCAATGCCAGATATTAATGATATCCCGTTTCGAGATAATCAGGCGATATACCAATATGATGACCCTGGTTCTGTGGTGGTAATTTATGTAACGGTCAGGATGGGGAATGCGGCAGAGAATACAAACTACACCTGGGCGGAGGTGAACTCTTTTAATAAATGGCTGGATGGTTCACGGTCGGCAGATCTTGTTGTCGGTGCCGCAGAAGCTATTGTTCAATTCGGTGATGAAACCGGGCCGCTGCCGGGGCAGCTTGGATATGATGCTGTTGTGCCAAATGCAACCATACATATTCGAGGCGCTTCCAGTTCAGAGGAGATTCAAAAGTCATACAAGATCGAACTTAATGAAGACGCGGGCAAGTGGCGCGGACAATCTACTCTGGCCCTTAATAAGCATATTTATGATCTTTCGCGGATGAAGAATAAGCTGAACTTTGATTTAATGAAGCAAATTCCCAACCTGGTCAGCCTTCGCACCCAATTTGTTCATCTTTATGTCAAAGATCAAACGGTGGATCCCTGGAGCACGAAATTTGTAGATTATGGCTTGTTTACTCAAATCGAGCAGGTCAATAGAAGATTCTTAAAGAATCATGGGCTTGATCCAAATGGCCATTTATATAAAGCAACGTCTTTTGATTTTGATTGGGATGGCGAATTGATACGTGTGGAAACTGATCCGCTCTACAACGAGGAAGAATTCTCCAATGAGCTTGAGATTAAAGGGAACAGGGATCACTCAAAACTTATTGAAATGCTCGACGCCGTTAATGACTCTGAAACCCCTATTGACCAATCGTTTGAAGAGTTTTTTGATGAAGGCAATTATTTTACGTGGATGGCTTATACCATCCTTTCTGGGAACGTGGATACTCAAAATCAAAATTTTTTCCTCTACAGCCCGTTGAATAGCAAGACTTGGTATATTATTCCGTGGGATTATGACAGCTCGTATTTCAGGGAGGGAAGATTAAAGTTTGATCATTCCCCTGATCAATATTATGAGAGAGGAATCGCAAATTATTGGGGCGGACGCCTTCACAGCCGTGTCCTTAAAGTGGATAAATATCGAAGGATGTTGGATGACAAAATTAATGAGTTGATGGAATTTCTAACCCCAGAGCGATTTGAAGGCTTATTGGCTATTTATAAACCAGTAGTGGAGCCGTATGTGTTTAGGTTGCCGGATGTTAAGTACCTAAATGGAGACAGAGTTGAGTTTGATTATCAGTACGCAACTGTTTATGAAGAACTTCAAAGGAACTACAGGCTTTACCTTGAGTCATTGGAACAGCCAATGCCTTTTTATTACGATACCCCGGAAATATTGGGGAATAAGATGTTGTTTAGATGGGACGAGTCTTATTCCTTTGAGCCGCAGGACATAATATATCATTTTGAGATAAGCAAGGATTTTGACTTCAAGAACATTGTATATAAAAATGATATCGTAAACCTTACGTCTGAAGAAATAGACACCCCCGAGCCGGGCAGGTATTTTTGGCGAGTAATTTCCGAGAATGAAACTGGCAAATTTATGTATTCAATTGAGAGTTATTACGACTCCGAAAACCACATGCATGATGGAATGAGATCTTTTATAATCACGCCGGATGGCGAGGTGATTGTAGAATGAAATACAGACATGAAATGAAATATATTATTAATTATCGGGACCATGCTTTGATCAGGTCCAGGTTGAGGAATGTACTTTCCAGTGATGCTAATGTGGAGGCTGATGGTTCCTACACGGTCCGCAGTTTGTACTTTGATGATTACAACAACCGTGCGTATGAAGATAAATATGCAGGCGTTCTAAAAAGAGCGAAGCACCGAATTCGCATCTATAATTATTCAGATAAGCGCATCAGCTTTGAAAAAAAGAATAAAATTGGCCAGTATAACAATAAGCAGACTGCTGCAATGACCAAGGAGCAGGTTGATGCGGTTGTTCGCGGGGATTACAGCGTGCTATTGAGCAGCTCAAGCGACCTTTTAAAGGTTTTTTACCATGAATGTATGACGAACTTGATGCGTCCGAGAGTGGTGGTTGACTACGAACGTGAACCCTATGTCATGGCGGCCGGGGACGTCCGGATTACCTTCGACAAGAATATCCGTGCAGGCGTGGATGGGTTTGACATTTTCGACTCCAAAATGCCTGTGATTGAAACTTTGGAGCCGGGTCTGCTTGTTATGGAAGTGAAATTTACGGAGTTTTTGCCGAACATTGTCCGTGAGATTTTGTCTGCGAATGCAGCCAACTACACGACTGTTTCAAAATACGTACTTTGTTGCGATAAGACGAATCATCGCAGATATTCTCAAATTTAATATACGCTTGAAAGGAATGAATTATGGAAAATTTGCTGCAGTTTCTTAATGTTGATCTTGCAAGTGCCTTGGCTACACTGACACCGATTGTAGTGGCGTTGCTGGCTTCTTTTGCCGTTGGTCTTTTGATATATTATGTTTATCAGGTGTCTTTCCGTGGAGTCGTTTACAACCAGACTTTTTCGGTCTCCTTGGCGGTCTTAACCATCCTGACCACGATGATCACACTGGCAATCAGTTCGAATATTGCTCTTTCGCTTGGTATGGTCGGTGCGCTAAGTATTGTGCGTTATAGAACTGCTATTAAGGATCCGGCCGATATTATTTTCCTTTTTTGGGCTGTAGGAAGCGGTATCACCATCGGTGCAAAGCTTCATTATCTGGCGATGGTTGGCGCATTGGTCGTAATCCTCATGCTGGCGACGATTGGAAGAAAATCCGCTTCTCGTGAGATATTCATTCTGCTTATTCATTATTCAGGTGAAGATGACGGAGTCGGCGACGAAGTCCGCCGTATATTGCGGGCAAACCGTTTCCAGATTAAATCCAAGACCGTGCGGAAAGATAGTGTGGAACTGGCTGTTGAGATCGTCGTAAAAAATAATAATACGGCGTTTATGGATACATTAAAGAGTCTTCCCTCGGTAACCGATGTTGCCTTGATTCAATACGCAGGAGAATATAACGGTTAGCCAGTTTGACAATTGGACTTTGAATTTTCTGTTGAGTTGCTTTCCCTTAAATTATGAGTCTTTGGAGATGGGTTAAGAATATCTTCAAGGACTCGTAACAATTTAGCACCGTTATACTTCAACCTGTTTGTGCTTTTGAAGTTCCGTGCAATTAGATTATAGGATGCTATGTCTCATTTTCAAAAAGCTTACATATTGATCATTTTCTTGTTCCTGACAGCCTGCGGCTCAGGTGCCTCGCCGACGCCTGCCCCTTCTGCCGATGAACCTTTTCAGCCGATTGCTGAATCTCCGTCTGCTGCTCCGCTGGATACCGCGGTGTCAGTGCCTGATTTTGATCATATCGTTATCATAATATTTGAGAACTGGGGTCTCGAAGAAAGCCTCTCGGATCCGCTTATGCCTACCTTCAATAGGCTTGCAAGTGAATACACTTTGCTTACCCAATATTATGGTGTTAAACATCCAAGTCTTCCCAATTACATTGCCTTGATGAGCGGGGAGACTTTTGATATTACCGAGAATTGCACAGACTGTTTCTTTGATGTGACCAGCCTGCCTGATCTTATCGAGAAAAGCGGGCGGACTTGGAAGACCTATCAGGAGGATATGCCTGAACCTTGCTATATTGGCAGTGAGGATAATTACGAGCAAAAACATAACCCTTTTATCTACTTTGACCCTATTCGGCTTGATAAACCGCGGTGTGAAAAGAGTATTGTGCCTCTTGTCGATCTCCAAGTGGATATTGACACTAGGACTCTTCCAAATTTCATTTTTATCACCCCGAATATTTGCAATGATGGCCACGACTGCACTCTGGATGTATCTGATGAATGGCTTGCCCGTCAACTCGATATCCTTGTTCCTGCATTGGAAGCTGATGGGGAGAATTATCTCCTGATCTTAATGTTTGAGGAAGCTGATGGTGACGAGGGATGCTGCGGCTTGCCGGAGGATAATGCCGGAGGGCGCGTTCCCGTTGTATTAATATCTCCCTTGGTTAAGAATAATTTTCAGGATAATACGCCGTATTCCCATTACTCGCTATTGAGGACCATTGCTGATTCTTGGGGATTGGCTTATTTAGGCCACGCGGCTGACCTAGAGACGACCACAATAGCTGCCCCGTGGAAATAGTTTTCAAAAATTGATGATGTATCGTGTTGCGACAAAGAAGCACATTTTTATTGGTATTCTATTGTGCTTGCTTGTATTAGTTTCCCTGATAACCCTCTTGATCATTAATACATATTCCAAAGCAAATAGGCAAATTTTACAATTTGAGACCATGTCGGGCCCTATCGTGAATCCATTGATGGGTTGGGCGCCATGGGCAAATGCAGAGGAAAGCTATCAGCCTCATACTCTTGTGTATGCAGACTTGACTTGGAGGGAATTTGAGCCCCAGGAAGGGGTTTATGATTTCGCCACGTTTGAGCAGAAAAAACAGTTGGATCGCTGGCGAAGAGAGGGGAAGAGAGTTGTTTTTCGCTTCGTCCTTGATACTCCAAGGGACGAAGTCCATAAAGATATTCCTGATTGGTTATTCGAAAAAATAAACCGAGAAGGCGATTATTATGATAATGTTTACGGTAAAGGCTTCAGCCCGAATTACTCTAACCCCATATTAATAAATTACCATAAACTTGCGGTAAAAGCGCTCGGTGACAGATATGCCCAAGATGGCTTTTTTGCGTTTGTCGAACTGGGAAGCCTGGGACACTGGGGCGAATGGCATACGTCCCCGGAGATAAGGGATTTGCCAATTGAAAGCATAAGGGACTTATATGTCTATCATTATATTGATGCGTTTCCCGATGTGCATCTTATGATGCGGCGCCCATTCACGATAGCAAATGAACTGGATTTAGGTTTGTTCAATGATATGACTGGAAATGTAAGCCATACAACCACCTGGCTTGATTGGATCAAAAATGGCGGAAATTATCTGCCCGGAGAAAAAGGCACCTTGGTGCCCATGATGCAGGGCTGGAAACTGGCTCCTATTGGCGGAGAACAGGCTCCTGATATAAGTGATCAACAAATGTATGATACGGATCTTGAAACTACTCTTCAGTTATTACGGGAGTCTCACACCACATTTATTGGACCTGGCAGCCCTTATCGAGTTCGAGGAGGAGGACTCCTTCAAGACGGGATTGATCAGGTGCTTTCAACAATAGGGTATCGTTTATATCTTGATCGTGTCGAAATGCCGCTTTCCGTAAAATTTGGAACTGAAATACAGATCAATTTTACTTTCTCAAATGACGGAATTGCACCTTTTTATTATAAATGGCCAGTCTTGTTGTATTTATTCAACCCAAATGGACAGATGGTAAATACATACCCTTTGCAATTGAATTTAACGGAGATTCTGCCGGGTGAATTGTATGATGTGTCGTTTAATTTGCCCGTAGATAGCCTGGAAAATGGAAGATATATGATTGGCGTTGCAATTATTGACCCGATGACTGGGCAGCCGGGCGTTGAACTGGCGAATAAAAGTGATCGCAGCGATTTAATTGTTGAAGCGGGTGTCTTTGAAGTTGATTGGCTGTTTGAATTTCTGAAATAGTGCTCTTGGTGGTATGTTCGTCTGTGCTATGGCAGGAGCGTTTCCATGTATTTAAATCAAAGACCCTCACGGATTTATCCGTGAGGGTCTTTGATTTGCAAGTGCTTCTTACCAAACCCGTATCACCTGCCCGACATAGATGGTGTTAATGTTTGTGATCTGCGGATTCAGGACAATGAGCGATTCCAGAGTTGTGCCATAGCGGGCGGCAATCTTCTTCATTGTGTCGCCAGATTGGACAGTATAGTAGGTGGCGCCGGCTGGCAGGTTAATCACTTGGCCTGCGTAGATTCTATTTGCATCTGTGATCTGTGGATTGGCCGCAAGAATATCGTTCACTGTGCTGTTGATGCGTGCGGCGATCTTGCGAAGTGTGTCGCCTTTTTGAATGGTGTATGTGCCAGATGAAGCGGGCGGCGGAACAGGAACGGCATTTCCACTTGGGACAGTTAGCCACTGACCTTCATAGATCAGATTGTAGTTGACCAGCCCGTTGAGCGAACCGAGCACATCCATGGAGGTTCCAAAGCGAAGCGCGAGTGCTTTGAGTGTGTCGCCGCTTGAAACTACATAGATGGCGTATCCGTTGCCATTGTCCCAAAAGGCACCTGGCAGCGTGAGTACCTGACCTGCATAAATATATTTGCCCAGCCCGGGATTGGCGAGTTGAATCGCCGCCACGGTCGTTCCGCAGGTCTGCGCGATTTGCCCCAGTGTATTTCCAGGGCTGACAGTATAACTGGTTCCGCAAGCATACGCCGCGGAGGCGCGGTCAGTGAATCCCATTGTAGAAAGCACAACGGTGAGCAATAAAAGGATTTGTAGAATCTTTTTGTGTGACATGCTAAGCCTCTTCTCAAAAATAAATAATGGATGCTAAAAGGACGAGCGGGCGGATGAAAAGTTCCCGGAATCCTCTTGACTCTTCGCGAGGCGGAGGGTAAACTTTGCCTACCTACCGTTCGGTAGGGAAGGAGACGCGATGACCAGAGACGATATTCTTGATGCTGCTGCGCAGGTGTTTCGCCAGAAAGGCTTTCATGGCGCTTCCATGTCCGCGATTGCGGATGCGGTGAACCTGCAAAAAGCCAGTTTGTATCACCATGTCGCATCCAAGCAGGAGATTTTGCTTGCGCTTCTTGATCGCGCGCTGGTCATGTTGATTGACTATATTGGGGGAATTGCAAGACAGCCTTTGCCGTCCGATGAAAAACTTCGCCAGATGATTCGCGGTTATTTGAAATCGCTGGCTGACAATCCCGACCTGACATCTGTTTTATTGTTTGAGCACCGTTCCCTGGATAAAAAATCTCATGCCCGCCATGTTCCTCAGCGTGATGCGTTTGAGGCGATTTGGCGGGATGTGCTTAATGAAGGCGTGCGTACGAAGGTCTTTGATTTAAAAGACACCGGGCTTGCTGCGCGCGCGTTGATGGGGGTCATGAATTGGACTCTCACCTGGTATCGCTTCGAGGGCGAAAAATCCATTGAGCAGATTGCGGATGAATATTCCGATTTTATGTTGAAGGGCATGCTGAGGTAGAAATTTGACGATGGTTCCAGCCGTCGTCTATAAAGGAGAACAGAGACATGTATTCGTTCGAACCAAATGAAGAGCAACAGATGTTAATGGATGCGGTGGGGAAGTATGCTGCAAACGACCTTCGTCCCGCGGCGCACGATGCGGAAGAAGGTCATGAATTTCCGATGAGACTTGTCAGCAAGGGATGGGAACTTGGTTTGCTGCAGGCGTCGGTACCTGAGATGTATGGCGGCTTCGGCGACCGCAGTGCGGTCACGGGTGTGCTGGCAGTCGAAGAGATGGCGTTCGGCGATCTTGCAGGCGCGCTTTCTGTGTTGACCCCGTCGTTGTTCGCCACGTCAGTTTTACTTGCGGGCAGTGAGGAACAGAAAAAGGAATACCTTCCGAAAATCGTCGAAGGCGCATGGGCTCCTTACACCGCCGCGCTGATCGAATATAGTTTTGACTTCGACCCGAATGAACTCAAAACCACAGCCAAAGCGCAAGGCGGCGGGTATGTTTTGAGCGGCGAAAAAGTTTTTGTGCCCTTCGCCAAAGATGCCGAGGCGCTTATCGTGTACGCAAATCTCGATGGGGTCACTCAAGGTTTCATCGTCAAAAAAGAGGCGCAGGGTTTATCCGTTTCAACTGAACGCGAAAAGTTGATGGGACTCAATGCCCTGCCCATGTACCGAGTCAAACTGGAGAATGTGACCGCCAGCCGGCTTGGCGGCGCTTCCGGCCATGACTTTGGTCTGATCCTTGCTTCGATGCACCTTGCCTCCGCTGCGGCTGCTTTGGGCGTGGCCAGGTCTTCGTTTGAATATGCCAAGAGCTACGCCAAGGAACGTGAAGCCTTTGGAGTGAAGATCGCGCAGAAGCAAGCCATTGCCTTCATGCTGGCAGAAATGGCGACCGAACTCGAAGCCATCCGCCTGCTCACATGGGAGGCAGCCTGGCAATTGGACAACGGCAAGGAAGAAGCGCTTACTTCCGCGTATCTTGCTTTTACAGGCGCCTGCGATATGGCAATGATGGTCACTGACCGCGGCGTGCAAATTTATGGCGGTCACGGCTACATCCGCGAGAACCCGGTTGAATTGCTCATGCGTAATGGGCGCGGTTTCCCAATGCTGTTGGGATTGGCAATCGTCTAAATTACGAATCACGGATTAGGTATTTCGTAATCCGTAAGGAGAACAGAATATGACCATTGAATTTGAAGCCCCAAAACCCATTGTCCAAATGCAGGTGATGTTAAAGACCGTTGCAGAGAACATGATGCGCAGTACATCGCGCGAAATGGACGAGAACGAGCACGCCATCCCGTGGGATTATGTTGAATTTATGCACACTGCCATGCGCTCGATGGGCGGCGGTGGCGGCTTGACTATTAATGATGATAAGCCAAAGGAAGGCGCGGAAAAACGCCCGCCCATCGGCTATCAAAAACTTGCCTCACAAATCGAGATGCTGTCATGGGGAGATGTAGGCTATTACCTCATTACTCCAGGCGGCGGCCTCGGTGCGGCAGCAGTGGCAGCGGCTGGCTCGCCTGAGCAGAAGGCCAAGTTCCTTGAACGTTTCAACGGCGATAAACCAACTTATGCCGCCATGTGTATGACCGAACCCGGTGCGGGTTCCGATACTTCAGCCATCCGTGCGCGGGCTGTGCTGGATGAAAAGACAAATGAATGGGTTATCAATGGCGAGAAGATATTTGTTACGGGTGGTGATAAGTCGTTCACTGAATACGAAAAGCTTGGCAAGGGATTTATCGTGGTGTGGGCGAGTATTGACCCATCCGCGGGACGTTCGGGCATGCGTGCCTTTGTCGTTGAAGCAGGAACACCGGGCGTGAAGATCACCAAGCTGGAGCATAAACTCGGCATCCGCGCAAGCGACACGGCTTCCATTTCCCTTGTCGATGCGCGTGTACCATTTGAGAATGTGCTGGGCAAGCCGACCGTGGAAAAGACCACCACAGGTTTCAAAGGCGCGATGGCAACTTTCGATGCGACTCGTCCGCTTGTGGCGGCTTCAGGTATCGGCGTGGCGAGAGCCGCGCTTGAATTCCTCAAGGAAAAATTGCAGGAGAGCGGCATTGAAATTCGCTACCGACTTCCGCGCAACAAGCTGACCTCTATCGAAAAAGATGTGATTGATATGGAAATCCAACTCCGTTCGGCGTGGTTGCTGACCTTGAAAGCGGTTTGGATGGCGGATAACAAGAAATCCAATGCGCTTGAATCATCCATGAGCAAAGTCCGCGCTGGCGATGTGACCACCAAAATCACACAAAAAGCGGTAGAGATATTAGGACCCATTGGCTACAGCCGCGAGTTCCTGCTTGAGAAATGGTTCCGCGATGCGAAGATCACCGATATTTATGAAGGCACAGGTCAGATCAATCGGCTCGTGGTGGCAAGGCAAATTTTGGGTTATACGGGAGCGGAATTGAGGTAATCATGAAATACAACATCCACAAAGCAGTTGTCATCGGCTCGGGAACAATGGGTGCAGCCATTGCCGCGCATTTGGCGAATATTGGCGTGCCTGTGACCTTGCTCGATATTGTTGCAAAAGACTCGCCTGATAAAAATAAAATTGTCAAAGAAGGCTGGGATCGCTGTATCAAAGCCCGCCCTGCCAATTTGATGGGCGATGAGTTGAAGACCTTGGTCAGACTCGGCAACCTCGAAGATGACTTTGGTGTCGTCGCTGAAGCGGATTGGATCTGCGAAGCTATCATCGAGAATCTCAAGATCAAACAAGATTTGATGACCCGCATTGACGAAGTCCGCAAGCCGAATGCGATTGTCTCTACGAATACTTCGGGCATTCCCGTCGCTTCGATTGCGGAGGGGCACTCAAAGGAATTCAAGAAGCATTTCCTCGGCACCCACTTTTTCAATCCGCCGCGCTATTTGAAACTTTTGGAAATTATCCCCACGCCTGATACTTCAAAAGAAGTTGTTGAATCTATTTCCCACTTCGGCGAGTATCGCTTGGGCAAGGGCATTGTGCTTTGTAAAGACACGCCCAACTTTATCGGCAATCGCGTGGCATTTGGCACGGGTGCGTTCGCTATGGACTTCATCCTCAACAACGAATACACCGTGGATGAAGTGGACGCTCTTACTGGACCTCTAATGGGTCGCCCAAAAACAGCCACATTCAGGCTGATCGATCTGGTCGGTGTTGACGTGTGGCATCACGTGGGCAAGAATCTTGCACCCTTGATCCCGCATGACAAACTCGGGCAGAAGTATCTCGCCGCCGAAATGCCGCAGAAACTGATGGATACGTTGATGGAGCGCAAGTGGCTCGGCAACAAGACCAAAGTCGGTTTCTATAAGGAAGTCCGCGACGCGGAGGGAAAGAAGCAGTTCTACTCGTTGGATTTGAACACGCTGGAGCATGTCCCTGCGAGCAAGCCGCGTTTTGACTCGGTCAAGGCGGCGAAAGATGTCGAGGGTTTGGGTGACAGGCTCAAGGTCATGTTGGAAGCGGATGATAAGGCTGCCAAACTCGTCAAGGCGCTCACGTATCAAAGTTTCCAATACGTCTCATCCATCATCCCCGAAGTGGCAGACACAGCCAAGCCAATCGATGATGCGGTCCGCTGGGGCTTCATGCATGAAGCAGGTCCGTTCGAGATTTGGGACATGCTCGGCGTGAAGGAAATGGTCAAGCGCATGAAGGCGGAAGGTTACCCTGCCGCGAAGTGGGTGGATGAAATGTTGAAGAATGGTTGCGAGACCTTCTATCAATATAAGGGTAGCAATAAAGTTGGCGCGTATGATGTTGCCAAGGGTAAGTATGTGAAGTTCAAGCAGCCCGAAGGATTTGTGTTCCTGAAGGATTTGCGCGGCACGAAGAAAGAAGTGAGCAAAAACGCAGGCGCGACTCTGTTTGATATTGGCGACGGTGTGGGCTTGGTGGAATTCCACACCAAGATGAACGCGCTCGATGATGATATTTTTGCGATCACCTCTGAGGCGTTGGATAAACTCGAAACAGATTTCGATGGTCTGGTCGTTGGCAGTGAAGCGGATAACTTCAGTGCGGGCGCCAATCTGTTTATGGTCGTGGTTGCGGCGCAGCAAGGCATGTGGGATCAACTCGATGATGCGATCAAGCGCTTGCAAGTTATGAATATGCGGATGCGTTACTCGCCCAAGCCTGTCGTCGTTGCCCCAGCTGGCCTTGCACTCGGCGGCGGCTGCGAAGTGACCATGCACGCTTCGCGTGTGGTTGCGGCTGCTGAGACTTACATTGGCTTGGTAGAACTCGGCGCGGGCGTCATCCCTGCGGGTGCGGGTACGAAAGAATATATGCGCCGCATCATTAATCCTGTGATGAAGATTCCTGATGCCGAGCCGTTCCCATTCATTCAAAAGGCGTTCCTGCAAATTGGTCAGGCGAAAGTTGCCACCTCTGCCGAAGAAGCACGCGGCATGGGAATCCTCGGTCCGCAAGACCGCATTGTGACCAACCGTGACCATCTGCTCACCGAAGCCAAGAAGGAAGTGCTGCACATGGTCAACGCGGGATACGGACCGCCCACACCTGAATTGATCTATGCTGCCGGACGTGACATGTTCGGTGCGATGAAGATCGGTGCCTGGGCATTCAAAGAAGGTCACTACATCACCGAATATGACTCACACATCGCCACCAAGCTGGCACACATCATCGCAGGTGGCGACATCACCAAGCCGACCTGGGTGAGCGAGCAGTACATTCTCGACCTTGAGCGTGAAGCCTTCCTGTCGCTGTGCGGTGAAGAAAAGACGCAGGCGAGGATGTGGTCAATTTTGCAGACAGGGAAGCCGTTACGTAACTAGTTCCAGGTTGGCAGGTTGAAAGTTGAAGGTTTTACTTGTAACCTTCAACCTGCAACCTTCAACCAAGTGAAGGAGAAAACATGACAACAAAAGAAGCCGTTATCGTTAGCGCAGTCCGTACTCCCGTGGGCAAAGCCAAGCGTGGAGGGATGGCAACGGTTCGTCCTGATGAAATGGGTGCCGCGGTGTTGAAAGAATTGCTCTACCGCACACCGAATCTTGACCCTGCTCAGATTGAAGATGTGGTCTTTGGCTGTGCTTTCCCCGAAGGTGAGCAGGGCATGAATGTGGCACGTACGATTTCCATTCGTGCGGGGCTACCTGATACTGTCCCTGCCGAGACCATTAACCGCTATTGCTCATCGGGTGTGCAGTCGATTGCGCACATTGCTCATGCCATCAAAGCAGGTGACATTGAGATCGGCATCGGTGCGGGCGTCGAGTCCATGTCGATGGTGCCGATGATGGGTTACAAGTTCTCGCCCAATCCGCAATTCGCGATGGAGTTGCCGCACTACTACACCAACATGGGTCTCACTGCCGAGAATGTCTCGCTCAAGTATGGCATTAGCCGCGAGGCACAGGATGAGTTCGCGCTCAAGAGCAACCAGAAGGCGGCGCGAGCCGTTGAGTCGGGTCTCTTCGACCCTGAACTCGTCGCACTCGATGTTGAACTCAATGAGTATGTGGATGGCAAAGTCGTCAAGAAAAATTTCACCGTCAAGCGGGATGAAGGTCCACGCGGCGACTCGACTTTGGAAGGTCTCGCCAAACTCAAGCCTGCTTTCAAAGAAGGTGGCTCAGTCACGGCTGGAAATTCTTCTCAAATGTCGGATGGCGCTTCGGCAGTCATGGTCATGTCTGCGGAGAAAGCGGCGTCACTGGGACTCAAACCTTTGGCACGCTTCGTTGCCTTTGCTGTAGGTGGGGTTGCTCCCGAGTTGATGGGAATCGGTCCCGTGGCCGCCATCCCGAAAGTCCTGAAGACGGCGGGACTATCCATGAACGACATTGATCTGTTCGAGTTGAACGAAGCCTTTGCCGCTCAGTCTCTGGCTGTGATGCAGACCCTCGAAATGGATCCGGACAAAGTTAACGTCAATGGCGGCGCGATTGCGCTCGGACATCCGCTCGGCTGCACAGGCTCCAAGCTCAGCACCCAGCTCATCTACGAAATGGGACGTCGCAAGTCCAAGTATGGTATGGTTACCATGTGCATTGGCGGCGGCATGGGCGCGGCTGCGATCTTTGAAAATTTACAATAAAAAGTTACAGGTTACAGATTGAAACTTTAAACTCTCAACCTGTAACCTTAAACCTTCAACTTTTAATCTAGGAGAAACAATGGCTCTCACAATCGAAACCCTCATGTCCAAAATGCCTGGCGCGTTCATCCCTGAAAAGGCGGCTGGGCTGGATGCCACCATCCAATTCAAGTTCACTGGCGCAGAACCCGGCGACTGGTACGCCACGATCAAAGACGGCAAATGTGAAGTTGTCAAAGGTACACATGCTTCCCCGAAGATGACTCTCACCGCTGATTCTGCCGACTATGTCAAAATCTTCACTGGTGAAATTGATGGCATGCAAGCCTTCATGCAGGGCAATCTCAAGCTTGCAGGCGACTTGAATCTGGCAATGAAATTGACTCAGATGTTTAAAATCAAATAAGATAGAAAAACTCGAGGGAATCTCCCTCGAGTTTTTCTATACTCAAATTTTCAAATTACCATTAAAATCTCCCCAATCTTTTTCAGGAGCATTTACCGTGGATTTTAGCTGGATTTCATCCCCCGAAACATGGATCGCATTCATAACCCTCGTTGCTTTGGAATTGGTTTTAGGCGTCGACAACGTGATCTTCATTTCTATTCTTGCTGGAAAGCTTCCTTCCCAGGACCAGCAGCGCGCCCGTACAACGGGTATTTTGCTTGCTGTTTTTACACGCATTCTGCTGTTGCTTTCCCTTTCATGGATCATCAGCCTTGAGGAGCCCATTTTCCGCATTC
>JACZJB010000199.1 GCA_014860805.1 Anaerolineales bacterium | reverse complement strand
CCATGCCGCCGCCGCCGCCGTAGGGGGTATCGTCGGTCATGTGGTGTTTGTCGTGGGTGTAGTCGCGGATATTGTGCACGTTTACGCGGATTAATCCCCGTTCGCGGGCGCGTTTGATTATGCTGGTTTCGAGATAGGAGGGGAATACTTCGGGGAGGAGGGTGAAGACCTCAAATTGCATAAATGGATTTTAGCATAATAAGAAGCAAATTAGAGATTAACACCCCGCTTGACGATGCTTTCCCGCGAATGGTAATATGAATTTATGTATCTCAAAGGAAGTAAGTGGAGTATGAACCGCAGGCGGAAACGCCCGAATTGGTTCATGATTATTTTGTTGTGCCTGCTGATTCTGGCAGGTTCGTACGTGAATCGCTATATTATTGCAGATATTCAGCCGCTCGGCGTTCCCACCCCTACTGCCACGATCGCGCCAGAATCGTTGATCGCTCAGGCGGAGGGAGAATTCAAGGAAGGCAAACTCATTCCCGCCATTGAGACGTATAAGCGGGCAATTGCATCCAGACCGGATGACCCTGCTGTGTATATCATGCTGGCGCGCACCCAGGTTTTTGCTGGGAAATACAAAGATGCGCAGACCAGTGCAGAAGATGCGTTGCTGCTCAACCCAACCAATTCGATGGCGTTTGCTGTCCGCGCCTGGGCGCTTGGCTTTCAAGGGGAATACATCGAAGCCGAGAGTGATATCCAACGCGCGTTGGAACTGGATCCCAACAATGCTTTTGCGCATGCTTATTATGTTGAGATCCTGGTGGATTCTTTTTATGACGGCGCAAATTCTTTTGATGTGATCGAAAAGGCGATCTCAGAATCACAGGTTGCCATTGCACTCGCCCCAAATACGCTGGAGACTCACCGCGCGCGCGGCTACATTCTTGAAGCCACAGGGAATTACGAAGAAGCCATTCGCGAATATGAATCTGCGATTGCGATCAACGGCAATATTGCCGACTTGTATCTTTCCATTGGACGCAATTACCGCACGCTTGGGATTTATGATGATGCGATCACGGCGTTTACCCGTGCAAACGCGCTTAACCCTGAAGACCCAACGCCGGACTTGTTCATGTCCCGCACGTATGCCACTCGCGGTGAATATGGGAAAGCGATGCAATATGCAGAGTCTGCTGTAGCGGATAATCCTTCCGATACAAACCTGCGCGGCAACCTGGGTGTGATGTACTATCGAAATTCCTACTGGCCTGAAGCCGTGAAAGAATTGGAATATGTTGTCAAAGGCGGTGCCACCGATGAAGGCATTCAAATGGAATCGATCAACCTCGTGCCCGACTCACCCCGCATTGCCGAATATTATTTCACGTATGCCCTGACACTTTCACGGCTGGAAAAATGCGGCGAAGCCCTGCAGATCGCGCAGTTGATCATTTCCCGTATCCCTGCGGATGAACTGGCTGTGGAAAATGCCAACGAAGTTACGAATCGCTGCCAGCAAAACCTGTTGAAGACGCCAATACCGCCTCTTTCCACGGCGACAACTGAACCTGCTTCGACGGTTGAATCCACACCTACGCCATGAACATCTATCAAAAACGTCCCCTTTTCCGCAGGCGGGATGAATCCAGCGTGTACCGCATGTTCCTTTGGGTGGTGCTGATCCTTGCTGGCATCTGGCTGATTCGTTCCGTGCAAGTTGGGGATGTCAAGCCGTTGTTTTTGCCCACTGCCACTCCCACGCGTTTTGCCCAGTCTTATGCCAACGAAGGTGACGCATTATTTACGGCTGGCAAGTTGGAAGATTCCAAAGATGAGAACGGCAATGTGATCAGCCCCGGCGCGATCACCGCCTTTCGAGAAGCCGCAGAAGTGGATCCCAACAATGCCAAGGTCTGGGCTGATCTGGCGCGCATACAAACCTATTCCACCCAATTGCTTGTCAGGCAGGCTGATATTCTTGCGCGTTTGGATGAAGCCATTGTATCGGCTGAAAAAGCTGTGGCAGTCAACCCCGACGATAGTTATGCCCATGCCGTTTACTCCTTTACTGTAAACTGGAAGGCATCTTACCTCACAGATAATCGGGAAAGGCAGGCGTTGCTTACAAAATCTGAGCAGGAGGCGGTGCGTGCCCTGCAATTGGACAATACCAGCGCGCTCGCGCTTGCTTTTTATGCTGAAGTGCTGGTAGACCAGCAAAAATGGACACAAGCCCAGCAATACATTGACCAGGCGCTGCAGCTTGATTCCACGCTAATGGATGTTCATCGCGTGCACGCATATGTGCTTGAGTCGCTGGGGGAGTATGCGCTTGCTATCGAGGCTTATGATCGTGCAATTGAAATTACGCCTAACCTGACGTTTTTATATCTGCGGGCGGGGGCGGGCTATCGGCGGCTTGCGTTTGAAAGCCCAAACGAGGATATCCAACGTCAATTGTATGAAACGTCGCTGGAGTATTTCGCGCAGACGGCTCGCATCAACGAGCAATTAGGCGTGGACGACCCCGTGCCATATCTTTCCATCGCCAGAACCTATTCGCAGATGGGTGAATTCTTTATTGCCATCCGCAACGTGCAAAAAACGCTTGAATTCCAACCCGATAACGCGGTGTTTTATGGAGAGTTGGGCGTGTTGTATCACAAGAACCGTAATTATGAGACCGGTATCCTTGCGTTGAAATGCGCCGTGCGTGGTTGTACCGAGGAAGAATCCTGCGATGGGCGCGGCGGCTGCGGTGCGAACGATACACCGGCGGTAGTGGAGGGTCTCCCGCTTTCAGGCAGCACGGTTTATTACTATGATATTTACGCTTCCGAGTTGGCGGCATTGAGCACGCCCAAAAATAATAAATGCCCTGAAGCCCTGGATATTGCGCAGATTATAGAATCCTCGGATTATGATGAAGACCCCAACATCGCCGCAGACATTGTTGTGGTGCGTAATATTTGTGCCGGGGTAAATGCCGCTGGAAGTGGTGTCAATGCTACGGCCACGCCCGGAACCGATGCCATGAATGTCACCCCTACTGTTGTGCCTTGATTTTTCAGCGGAAAAACGGCTCGTAGAAATGCGATCAGTTTGCGGGTGGGGTTGAGGCGGGAGCTTCGTCAGAGTTTTGTAAGAATTTATACAATCCCCTTGACTTGACCAATTTAACTGGGTAATATTGAAATTAGCACTCGTAAGTATAGAGTGCTAATTGTGCGCTTATTTCAAAAAATTCAAAACCCTAACAGGAGAAATCAGAAATGGCAAAACTTTCATTTAAACCCTTGGGTGGCCGCGTATTGGTTGAGCCCATTGAACAGGAAGAAGTCACCGCTGGCGGTATCGTTCTTCCCGAAACCGCGAAGGAAAAGCCCCAACAGGGTAAAGTGCTGGCTGCCGGCCCCGGCGACCGCAACGACAAGGGCGAACGCGTCGCCATGGATGTAAAGGCTGGCGATGTTGTTCTTTTCGCCAAGTACTCTGGCACCGAAGTGAAGATCGATGGCAAGAAATTGCTCATCATGCGCGAGAGTGACCTGCTCGGTATTGTCGGTTAATCCAAAAGAAATTTTACAAAAAGGAAGTGAACTATGGCAGCTAAACAGATCGTATTTTCAGAAGACGCACGCCGCAAACTTAAGAACGGCATGAACGTTGTTGCAGAAGCAGTTTCCGCCACCCTCGGCCCCAAAGGCCGCAACGTGGCCATCGACCGCAAATTCGGTTCCCCCACCATCACTCATGACGGCGTTTCCGTCGCAAAAGAAATTGAACTCGAAGATCCTTTCGAGAACATGGGCGCCCAGCTCCTCAAGGAAGCCGCCCAGAAGACCAATGATATCGCCGGTGACGGTACCACCACCTCCACCGTTTTGGCTCACGCCATTGTGAACGAAGGCCTCAAGGCTCTTGAAGCTGGCTACAACCCGATGCTCCTCAAGAAGGGCATCGAACTCGCCACTGAAACCATTGTCGCTGAACTTAAGAAGAATTCCGTCAAGATCGACACCCGCGAAGAAATCGCTTCTGTGGCTACCAACTCCGCGGCTGATGTGGAAGTCGGTGAACTCATCGCTGACGTGATGGACAAAGTCGGCAAAGACGGAGTCATCACCGTTGAAGAATCCAAGACCATGCAGTTCGAAACCGAGTTCATCGAAGGTATGCAATTCGACCGCGGTTATCTCTCCCCCTACTTCATCACTCATGGCGACCAGATGGAAGCCCAGATCAGCGACGCTTATGTTCTGATCTACGACAAGAAGATCTCCGCTGCTCAGGACATCGTTCCTTTGCTCGAGAAACTTGTCCAGCTTGGCAAGCGCGAACTCGTCATCATCGCTGAAGATGTGGACGGCGAAGCTCTCGCTACTTTGATCTTGAACAAGATCCGCGGCATGCTGAACGTGCTCGCCATCAAAGCCCCTGGCTTTGGTGACCGCCGCAAGGCCATGCTTCAGGATATCGCCTCCCTGACCGGCGGACAGGTCATCTCCGAAGAGACCGGCCGCAAGCTCGAATCTGTTGCTGTGTCTGACCTCGGCCGCGCAGAGAAGGTTGTTTCCGACAAGGAAAACACCACCATTGTCGGCGGCAAAGGCAAGAAGTCCGATATCGAAGCCCGCATTAAAGAAATCCGCATTGAGATGGACAAGAGCACCAGCGATTACGACAAGGAAAAACTTCAGGAACGTCTCGCCAAGCTCAGCGGTGGTGTTGCCATCATCCGCGTAGGCGCTGCGACCGAAACTGAAATGAAGGAAAAGAAACACCGCGTGGAAGATGCTCTCTCTGCCGCTCGCGCCGCAGTTGAGGAAGGCATCGTCCCTGGCGGCGAGATCTCCCTCATCAATGCCGCTGTCAAACTCGACAAGCTCGCCAAGTCTCACGCCGAAGATGAGAACGAAGAAATCAAGGTCGGCATCAACATCGTCAAGAAGGCCCTCGAAGCCCCGATCCGCAAGCTCTCCTCCAACGCTGGTCAGGATGGTTCTGTGATCATTGACACCGTCCGCCGCACTGCCGCAGAGAAGAAGAATCCGAACATCGGCTTCAACGTCCTCACCGGCGAATACACCGACATGATCAAGGCTGGTGTGATCGATCCTGTGAAAGTGGTCCGTGGCGCTCTCGAAAACGCCGCCTCCATCGCCGCGATGATCCTCACCACCGATGTGCTCATCACCGACATGCCCGAGAAGGACAAGGCTCCTGCCATGCCTCCTGGCGGCATGGGCGGCATGGATTACTAAAATCCATTGTTCGAATGAACGATTATTTTGTAGGGGCGACGCATGCGTCGCCCCTACAAGTTTTAATATATAATTCCACGAATGCATTCCAACCCCCGCTTTTTGACACAATTGATTCTGATCCTCGCTTTGGGATTAAGTGCCTGCGCCTCTTTCTTAAACCCGAGCACGCCCACTCCCGAACTGCCGACTTTTACGCCCGAGCCTCCTACTGCCACACCGCCGCCATCTGCGGCAATGGTCAATGGAGAGTACATCACCATTGCCGAATTCGAAGCGGAAGTGGCCCGCTTCCAAAATGCCATAACCATGCAGGGACTTTCCCTCCCTGCCGAAGACGCCAGCCAGATGGTACTCGAAGACATGATCGCACAAGTGTTGTTGAGTCAAGCTGCGAGGGAGGAAAAATTCGAGGTAACAGAAGCAGACCTCCAGTCCAGAATTGATGCGCTTGGCAGTGCCGATGAACTTGCCCAATGGCAGTCCGCTCATAGCTATGACGATGCGTCCTTCCGTATCGCGCTGAAGCGTTCTGTGGAAGCCGCGTGGATGCGTGACAAAATCATTGCGGATGTCCCTGTGAATGTTGAGCAAATTCACCTGCGCCAGATTTTGACCTATAATCAGGAAGATGCGCAGTCTGCGTTGGAGCAATTGAACACCGGCGCTGATTTTGATGAACTGGCTGCATTGTATGACCCGGTCACTCTCGGCGAGTTGGGCTGGGTGCCGCAAGGTTATCTGCTGGATGCCAGCGCTGACGAGGCAGTCTTTGCTTTGCAGGCCGGTCAACACAGCGCCATCATCGCGACAGATGCAGGGTTTCATATTTTCAAGGCGATCGAACGCGCCGACCATCCATTGTCCCCGGATGCTTTATTGAGCGTGCAGGAACAGGCGTTAAAGAATTGGATTGCCGAAAAACGCGCAAGCAGTGATATTGTTCTGGCCCCGTAATTGGGTTGGATAAGATTATTTTTTGGAGAGACTAATGAGCAGATACGACTATGACGATTCCCCCGCGCCCAAAAGGGGTTCACGCCTGGCAATTTGGGACTTGCTTAGTATATTTACTCTCATTCTCACCCTTTGCATTGTGGCGTATTTTGCGGCTGTATATATGATGCCGAATTCACCCATTAATCCGTTCAGCCCGGGGCGCTTAAGCGCCAATATGCCGCCAACCCCCACCATTACACAGATCCAACTTCTACCCACATGGACGTATACTCCGATAAATGTGACGGAAACTCCAACGCTTTTGCCCACATTTACATTGGAGCCTTCCCCAACACTTTTATCGTTAATCACGCCTTCCATTACCCCGTCACCGACAAAGACGCCAAAGGCACCTTTTTCAGCAACTGTTACATACATTGACAGCACCATCATCCACCCGGAACTGGGCTGTAATTGGCAGGGTGTGGGCGGGACAATCGTGGATTCGAATAATGCAGACATGCTCCGCATCACTGTTCGGCTGGTTGGCTTCTACAATACCAAATCCAGGAACGAGTTGACGGTCAGCAGCATCGCGCCGGCTTATGGGAAATCCGGTTATGAATTTACTCTGGGAACCGTCCCAATTTCCTCCAATGGTTTGTTATACATTCAAATACTCGATCAGGCTGGATTGCCGCTCTCTGATAATGTGTACATAGACACTTTCAACGATTGTTCCAAGAATTTGGTGTTGGTGAGGTTCAAGAAGAACCCGTAATATTGCAAGTTAGGTGGCGCCATGAAACCCGAAACCCTGCGAAACACTTTCCTTGTCATTTTTGTGGCATCCAGCGTGGTTTTGTTTTTTACCATTTTAGGACCAAGGATTGGTAACGTTTTTTCTGAGATCAATTCTTCCCTCGCCGTTGGAACGCAATCTCCTGGAGACATACCATCTACCGGGACGGAAGAGGAGCCTATCCCTAGTTTGCCTTCCATCAAGGGCGACTCCATCACGCTGTTTGGTTCAATTATCGCATCTGCAACTTCGCTGGTTGGATTTATCACTACCACCGTGATTACATGGCGAAAGGAGAAGCGTGAAGCCTCCCTTGCAGATGTAGAACGAAAGAGGCTTGAGACCGAACTTGAGAAAAGTAGACTTGAACTTGAGAAATTAAAAAAAGGAAATAAGAAGAGAGAAGTAAAGAAGAAGAGGAAATGAACAAATCCGCCGCGAAAATTTTCGCGGCGGATTTGTTTGTAGTTGGCTAATGTACTTCAACGCTCCAATTTTGATATTTTGGATGTTTTGCACGCACTATGTCATCAAATAGATTGCGCAGCTTTGTTGTGATGGGCCCCATGGACCCAATGCCTACAGGACGATGATCGATCTGAGTCACAGCCACCACTTGGGCGGCTGTGCCCGTCATGAACATTTCCTCGGCAATGAACACTTCCGTGCGGTCAATGGAGCGTTCCACGACTGGGATGCCAAGCTCGTTGCGCGCGAGCTCAATGATTGAGCGGCGGGTGATGCCCTCGAGAATGTTATCCGTTACCGGCGGAGTCACGAGCGTTCCGTCGCGCACCATGAAGATATTCATCGCAGAACCTTCCGAGACATGTCCATTCTGGTCGAGCACAATTGCCTCGTCAAACCCTGCGCGGTTTGCATCCGTTTTGATCAGCGCCGAATTTGCATAGGCGCCCGCCACCTTGCCGCGCGCTGGAATGACGTTATCGTCAATGCGCCGCCATGAAGAAAAAGTCACATGCGCGTTCGTGTCGTTCTTGACGTATTTCTCGAATGCCATCACGAACATGCAAAACTCATCCTTTAGGTCATGCAGGCGCACGCCAATGCCCATGTCTGACTTGTAAATGGTGGGGCGCAGGTATACATCCTGCTGCCAGTTATCCGCTCGCAGCATATCCAGGGTGAGCTGGGTCAAACTTTCCTCATCGTACGGAATGCTCATCGCCATCATTTTTCCTGAATTCAATAAGCGGCGAAAATGGTCATAGGGACGAAAAACGAAGAGACGTTTCTTCTCTTCGTTCCAATATGCCCGTATGCCACCGAATACGGCGGTACCATATAAAAAGCCATGTGTGGCTATGTTGATCTTTGCATCTCTTAAAGGAACGATCTTTCCTTCAAAGAAAGCATGTTTTGTGAGATCCACTGACACCTCCAAAATTAAGTTGAATTGTTTCTTTTGAAATTATAACTCATACAACACCGCACTCATTTGGAGGCTTCGCTTCCTTCTCCGCCGCCACCTGCCCTGCCTTCCAGTCACCCTCTTGACAAAAGGCGGATATGCCTCTAAAATCTAATTCGATACTTATCAAATTAGATTTACGGAAGTGAAAAATGAACGAAATGCTCGATTTTGTAAAAGCCATGTCCAGCCCGGATCGCCTGCGGATCATCGGCCTGCTCTCGCAGGCATCTGCCACCCGTACGGAGATCGCTGCCCGCCTGAAACTTTCGGTGAAGGATTCCCTGACCCATTTGGGATTTTTGGAGTTTATTGGGGTTGTCACCCAGGCTGATGGAGTGTACACCCTCAACAACGACAAACTCGCCGTCCTTGCCAAGGAGAAATTGGCTGAGACGCGTCCTTCCTACACCCCGCCTGAAACATTGGATGAAAAATCCAAAAAAATATTGAAGGCCCATCTCAATGCAGATGGCAGCATCAAGCAAATCCCCTCTCCACCAAAGTTGCAGGTGATCTTAAATTACCTTGCGGAATTCTTCGAATTCAATAAAAATTATACCGAGAAGGAAGTCAACACTATCTTGCGACGCTTCAACGAGGATACAGCTGGTCTGCGCCGTGACCTGGTGGATGCGGGTATGCTCGCCCGCGAAAGTGACGGTTCGCGCTATTGGAGAGTAAAAGAAGGTGATAAATGAGCGAAGAGCTTGTTGTTTTCTTCAAGGCTCTCTCAGATGCCAACCGCCTCAAGATCATTGGTTTGCTTGCTCAACAGCCCTACAGCGTGGAGGAGTTGGCTGCGTTGTTGAATCTCAAAGCATCCACGGTTTCGCATCATCTTTCAAAACTGTCGCAGGTTGGTTTGGTGAGCGCCAGGGCGGATAGCTACTATAACGTCTATCAACTGGATGAAAAAGCGCTTGAGGCGAAATCCCGCAATATTTTTTCGCAGGAGAATCTTGCCGCTTCTGTTGCAGATGTGGATGCTGGCGCCTATGATAACAAGGTGATCAAAGATTACACCCGCAAGGATGGCAGCCTGAAAACCATCCCCGCCCAGCGCAAAAAGCTGGAAGCCATTTTACGTTACGTGGTGAAAGCTTTTGAAGTCAATAAACGCTATAGCGAGAAAAAAGTTAACGAGATATTGAGCCGTTATCACGAAGATACTGCATCTTTGCGGCGCGAACTGGTTGGATTCGGTTTGATGAAACGCGAAGGCGGCGGTGGAGAATATTGGAGAGAATCATGATCGTGGAATAC
>JACZJB010000198.1 GCA_014860805.1 Anaerolineales bacterium | reverse complement strand
CCTTGAGGAGGACCCATACCTTCTGCAACTGCGGCGGAAAGGCAGCAGATATACCGAAAGCGAAAAGAATTACATCCTCGACCGGCAGATCCATGTCATGGGCGAAATGTTCGAGGAGTACAGTAGGCTGGAGCGCGATTTCGGCGGGGAACTGTCCTCCTCCCCGATGTATCATCCGATCCTGCCGCTGCTGATCGACAACCGATCCGCGCGGGACGCCTATCCTGGCGTTTCCCTTCCCGCCCGGTCTTTCGCATATCCCGGGGACGCCCAATGCCAGCTCGAGAAGGGGAGGGAGGTATTCCGCGACCTGTTTGGCTCCTACCCGAAAGGTTTGTGGCCGTCGGAAGGATCGATCAGCCCGGCCACCCTCGAAATGGCCGCGAAAACGGGGTTCCGTTGGGCCGCCACGGACGAAATTCTCTTGTCGAAAGCCCTCGGGAAACCCATTCACAGGGATGCGGGGGGAGTCCCGCAGGAACCTCATTGGCTGTACTTGCCTTATACCGTGCGCACTCCTTCGGGAGATATCAGGATCCTGTTCCGTGACCACCACCTGTCCGACCTGATCGGATTCGAGTATTCCCGGTGGGACGCCATGGACGCAGCGAATAATTTCGTAAATAACATCAAGGCTATATACAGGAAACTGGAAGTTAGTGGATCAGGTTCTGGCGGCGCAGAGTACATCGTTCCTGTCATCCTAGACGGGGAAAACGCCTGGGAGTACTACCCGGATTCCGGGGTCCATTTCCTGAGGGCCCTGCTTTCGAAACTGGATGGATTGCGCCCGGATATCGAGTGCGTCCCCATCTCCGAGGCACTTGAAAACACCCGCACGTCTCTCGTACTGGAAAATGTGCCTACAGGTTCATGGATCGACGGAACGTTTCACATCTGGATCGGACACCACGAGGACCATGCCGCCTGGGACATGTTGTCGCGCGCCCGCGGTCTTTGGGATTCCCATGCCAACCGTTTCGTATCGCAAGGGACGGAATTGCCCGAGAACCTCCTGAAGGCGAAGGAATTCCTGTTCGTCGCGGAAGGATCCGACTGGTGCTGGTGGTACGGGGACGACCATTTTACGCCGCACGGCCCGGAATTTGACCGACTGTTCAGACACAATATCAAGGCCGCGTATGTCGCCATTGGCGTAAACCCACCGGACGCGCTGGACATTCCTGTCATAAAACCGGAAAGGGTTGCGGACGGAAAAAATAACATTCCCGCACCGCGATCCTATATCCGGCCGAGCATAGACGGGTTGGTCTCTTCATACCTGGAATGGAACTCCGCCTCGGAATTTGTACCGAACCCGGAATTCGGTTCAATGCACCGCGCGGGGCGACTCTTGATGTCCCGTTTCTATTACGGGTTCAGCCAAGACGTGATCTATTTACGCCTGGACCTGGACCCGCACGCCATGGAAAGCGTCAGCCGGATAGACCTGGAATTGGTGTTTCCATCGAAGAACCGGAAAATCAGCGGGGAAATCCTGCCCCCGAACCACGATTCCCGATGGGCATTCACGGAAATCGGCGATTCGAGCGAAGTTGCAGGCGGTGCACGGAATATCACCATGGAATCGCTGACCATGGCTTACAGGGATGTCCTCGAGATCGGACTGCCGATCGACCTGTTGCAGTGCAGGACCGAGGACCGGCTGGAGTTCTTTATCACGATCCAACCTGCCGGGACGCTGGGAGAGAGATGGCCGCTATACGGTACGTTTTCCGCAGAGCTGCCCGGCACCGATTACGAGGAAAGGATTTGGGAGGTCTGACCATGGCTCATCGGGCACGACAGCTCCTGGACGCTTCCCGCAAGGCCATCGCATCCACCGAAGAGCGGATTCGCCGCCACCCGTACCTGGAGGCCCTGGAATCCCGGCAAGTGGAAAAGGAGAAACTGGCGCTGTTCGCCGGCCAGCAGTGTCACATCATCGAGAGCGACCTCCGCAGCGTGGCGTTGATCGTGTCCCGGGCAGAGTCGCAAGGGGCCCGGGACTTCCTCACCGTAATGCTGCAGGGCGAGCGCGCAGCTCTTGAGGCTCTGGGGTCCTTCGGGCGGGCGTTGGGACTGACGCGGGAGCAGCTGCATAAGTCGGAGCCGCTCCCCGGGGCGTTCGCCTACAGCGCGTACGTTACCTGGCTCTCCGCCTACGGTACTTCGGCGGAATTCGTTGGGGCCTTCCTGGTAAACCTGGAGGCATGGGGTCAGAATTGCGGACGGATCAGCAGGGCGCTTCAGAAAGGATACGGACTCTCCGCACCGGATGTCGGCTTCTTCGATCTGTTTGCCACCGCGCCACCGGGATTCGAGGAACAGGGACTGGCGGTCGTTGAGGAAGGGCTGAGACACGGGGCGGATCCTGTGTCCATCCGGCGCGCAGCCCGCTTGCTCCAGGGGTTCGAATTGATGTATTGGGACACGATGTGGGAGGCCTCCAAAAGCTGACCGGTTGGAGGAACGGCCATGGGCGTCCGCCGGTACCGTGCCTGATCGTCATGGGAGATTGTCTTATTATTTTTTATGGATAATACGATAAGTGTATATGGTGCCAATGATTGCCGACGCCACACCGATCAATACACGGTATTTCCCCAAATCGATGTGACCATAGATGGGATGATTGTACGTCGGGAAATACAAAGCGAAAAACCCGAATAGAATCAAACCGATCCCGAGCGTATATTTCGCCAGTCTATGCAACTTTGTCCCCCATGCGCAGGACTTGCGCCCGGTTCGTCCACCCGTGCCTGATCAGCAGTTCGTTAGATGATCGAGATTTTTCCGTCATTCGCATGGTCGTGATTATCCGAAGCGCATGCGCATATGTCAAGGTGCACTCCAGGACAGAAGAACCACCCTTATATTTCCCGGGTCATTTTGGTGGACAGGATCGATTCTTTTTTCTCCAAACATGAAACTTCCTTTTTGGTCCTGAACCAAAATATGGGGATGAAAAAGTGTTTCGAGTCCAACCCCTGGAAGGGAGGGGGAGATAATGAAGACTTATACGCTCGGAATGATTTTGGCGGCGATTCTGATGGTTTCGACAGGCGCTGGTTTCGGTATCGCGCACGCGGGAGGTACGCATGCGGAGATACCGGTTTCGAACTTGCCAGACCAGGGCGCCCTCGAAAAGAGCGGTCCTGCAAGCCCTGAAGTGGCGGGTCCCATTTCAACAGGGAAAGTACCCGAAATGAGCGATGCGGAATTCGCCAAAGTCGCGGAGGCGGAGAGAAAAAAGTACCAAGGAATGCCGGATATCGATGGCCACTGACGAACGGAAAGGTATTAGGACTGAATTATGCGGTTTCCTCGCGGATGAGAAGAATCAGAGCCCTCGGAGATAGTTTCCGGGGGCTCGCATGTGCGCGATCATGGATATCTCACCATGATCTGTCAAGTTCCCCGATGTGACGCCCTGCAGGTAAAGTTCACCAGGTTTGAGTAGCAGAATCGATGGTAACGGCCAAAGTGGCTCGCAGCCAACTGAACTTTTCTTTCATGAAATCAAAATCAGGTCCGGAGGTTATAAAGGTCGCCTTCCCCTTGATCAAATAACCGGCACCTGCCCCGTGCAATCCCTTGATTTTGCTGCTTCCCAACGTAATCAGAACATTTTGGTTGTGGGCAACGTTAGCCTCTGTCTTATGCATGTAACCTGCAGGCATTAACAATCTTCCGTCTGACGATATATTAATGTAGCTATTCCATGTATTTACCATATGCGGCCCATCCTTGCCCAATGTTGCAATAGCAACAACACCATCCATTTTTATGATTTCGAGCAGTTTTTCCGGGATCATAGTGACTATCTCCTGTTTTATGTCTGTTGTTCTGTCTGACAGATGATTAGACAGAGTCCGGTAATTGTTATTGGGCGGGGGAGTGCATACTCGAATGGTAGGTTGGCGAACCAGCTCTGTCAAGGTGCCGGTTACGACTGTACAACACGTGCTACCTGGAGACCCTATTCTTCGGGCGTCCAAATCTCTGGTTCCCAAGACGTAGCGCAGCGTGGAGACTTCCTTCTGGAACCGCTTGATAAACTGCCAACGCCAGGTATCCGCGGTTAGCGCACCCAAAAACCTTTTTTGGGGTGAAATATAAAACCATGATCATTGGTTTCAATAGTCATGCGGATCTTACCGGATTCGTAGCGATATTCGATTTCTCGGAACATGGCTCCAACCCCTGTAAAAAATTGGGCCGCGTCCCGATTTGATGCCCGGTGGAGGTTGGGCGGGTGCGCGGAGTCGATCGGCGGTCAACCGATCCCCCTGGATATTCCAAGGGAAAGCGTACCGGAGAGGGGGAGGCGGAAGTTAGGCCGGATTCGTTCCAAACGCCATCCCGGCGTACCGGCCTAACGTCTGGTAATAGAT
>JACZJB010000018.1 GCA_014860805.1 Anaerolineales bacterium | reverse complement strand
TTAAGATGTTCTTGTAGAAGAGGATGTAAATATGCGCTGGAGAGGTTATCCAGAAAATGCCGCTTGACTAGGTTGGAGATTGAATTATTCAGGTCGTCAACAACACCCTGTGAATGAAGACGGTTTGCAAGATCGGCATTGGCGGACGCAAACGCAAACAACATCCCCCCGATGGCGAGTAACGAACCGATGGATAGACCAATATTGAGCAAACTGCCAAGGAAGGTCTGGTTGGCAAGACCCAATAGAATGGAAGTTGCTGTCGTGTTCTCGACGAAGCTGATCGCCAGTCCTCCCGTTTCACCAATTACTTTCCCAACCATCCACCATCCAAGACGAACGATCAGATCCAAAAATGGACCGGATGCAATCGCCAATACACCAGCAGTCACCCAATCCCCAACCACACGCAAGCCACTGTCATCATCACCGAGTAGCCTTCCCCAGTGATACAGTGCCAGTCGTAATAGGAACAAAGCGGGCGCTAACGCGGCGGCAACCGGCAAACTGGATTGTGCCACTGTGCTGTAGTCGCCCTGACTGGGAGCCTGTACGATCTCGCCGATCACGCTTGTCCAGCGTGCCACTTCCTCACTCATGGCGCGAACTTCTTTATCGGCAGCTTTATCAAAGATACCTGCCAGAGCTTCCGAGATGGTTTCGGCTGGGAAGACCAGGTGGTTGAAGATCTGGGAAATGGTGGTTGTGGTATTTCCTCCACCTCCCGTGGGTGGAGTCGGCGTGACTGTGACCGTCACAGTGGGTGTGGGAGTCAGGAGCAGGTTTGCGTTGGAGGCATACACTGGCGTGGCAGACATTGTCAATCCACTCAGGAGCAGGACGGCAAGGAAGATCGTCAGGATGATAAGGATGCGAAGTTTTTTCATAAGTCCTTCAGGGCATGTTGGGAGATATAGTTCCTTGTAAAGCACAATTGCTGGTATCCGCATTGTTTACAGATCGATGGTTGCTGCAGGGCATTCATGGGTGGGTGCGGACCTTTCTTCGCAAGGTTGGATAGGGACTCCACTGTTTTTTCCAGATCCCTGTTGGCAAGGAGTTGATCGAAATGCTTCGCTTCACCGGTTTCCCGATCCAAAGAAAAGATTGCAGGCGTGTTGGACCAGGGTTGTTTTTCCAGGGTAGTGCAGCGGTTTAACAAGGAAAAGCGTAGTTGATCCTGTTCGCCATTGGAGATGAGTGAACCAATCCTGGTTTCCGTGACATGTCCCACAGGGATTTGCCAGACCCAGGTATCGAATTGGACAGGCAGGCGTACTCCAGGCAGGGTCAGGCAGACTTTCTCGGCATTCAGGCTGTAGCCAGCGTCACGTCCGATCAGCATCGCGGCACGCCAATCCTGGGAGAGGAACGCCCAGGTGCGAACGTAAATAAACAGGTTGCGCCAATCGCCGCCGAGATGATTGATCGCATTCTGGGAACCATACCGGCGACTCATGGAGATATTCCCGCCGCGAAAGAGGGGCATAAGTTCCGGGGCGCGAAGATTATTATGTTGCCTTCTATATTCCTCCACTTCGCGGATGTAGGTTCGAATTTCCTCAATCAAAGAGTCAAAGTCATACTTAATCAAGAATTCGAGCAGAGTCCCACCGGATGATAGATCTTCGAGGGATTTCCAGACGGGATCGAAGGGCGGGGTAGGGTCGGCGCCCACCAGCCACCAACGTGCGGCAGCGGGGCAGAAGGTATAAACCAGCGCGGAGAGAATGGGATTCCCGCGCGCGTTTTTGGGGTTGAGCATGGCAAGGAAGAGATCAGTGTACATGCCAGACCATCAGAAGAAAGAGAATCGTTCGCCAGGCGGCGGGGGATTTCATGCCAGTGAGGGATTGCTTCTGAAAGAATCTCCAGAAGAACTGAATGATGCTGGTGATCAGGAAGGAGAGGAATACAAGCAGGATCAGGGATGGGATATTGGAATTGGGTAAAGCCCAAAGAACTGCCATCCAGAGTTTGACATCCCCGGCACCCATCCATCCACTTGCCCAGACGGAAAGCAGCAGAAAACATGCCAGCCACAAATCAATATGTCCGGGGAAATGCGCGATCATGCCCGCAAGAATCAATGGATACGTACACCAGTTCGGAATGCGATGGGTACGCAGGTCATACAGACTCACAGCCAGAAGATAAAAAAGCAACCAGGTCATTGGTTGCTCATGATATTGAAGAATTTGAAAGGGTATGGTGGATGTGTCGCTTTTGCCCATGATCGGAATTGGCGACAGAAGTTTTATACTTGATGAAATATTTGGTAAAATATCTTTGCAACGTCTAGGGTGCCCCCCTCACCCTGGGCGTTGCATTTTTAATGCGTGATGCTTGACATTGTAACTAAACCCATAAGTTTGCCGCTTTGGCAAACTTATGCTTCCAGATTGCCTTTATTGCAAATGGCACAGCTGACAAAATATGGACTTTTCATCGAACAAACCCGATGCCGCAGAGTTGCACAATGTCTTACGTTCCAAACCTAGCGATTAATCAGGGCTGAGACTCGAAAGACCATCCCAAAGTAGCTTATTATGCTCATTTTGAGGGCAAAGACCAAATATTTTTCCGGCAATATTATGGTTCCAGAACTTACTTGGGGCAAAGTTATGCTTCCATTCCGCTCTCAATTCATAAACTTTAGCGATTGGATACGAGTAAACAGCAGCAAACTTATGCTTCCAGGCGTGGCAATCTTATGGGTATAGTTACAGACATGTAACTTAACCCATAGTTTCGCCGTTTTGGCAAAACTATGCTTCCAGAATCCTAGTTTTGCAAATGGCACATAGGTGAAAAAGCTATCTCCTCAGCGCGAATATTGAAAAAGCTCTTCATCGACGATCTGTCCATTAGGCAGATTCAAAGATTTGACTACATTTGCGGTAATTGACTGCAATTTGTGGCGAAAACACTAAATAAATTCTGGCAAAACTATGGGTTACGCCACAGCTGTATTAGCAACTTATAAGCTTGGCATTTTGACAAACTTATATTTTCAAACAATTATTGTCGGGAAAATTGACAACAACCGTATGGTGCAATCCTGGATCAGATTTTATTTGACATTCTCTTGGAGGTAGTGTTCCAATTTTGATTGAAAATAGGTCAGGACTGTTGTCATAATGAGATAGAACATTGCCGCCATGATAAAAAGCTCCAGAGACTTATATGTGGAACTAATTAACAATGTTGTACGATGTAGAAGTTCCGAGAGGCTGATTGCTGATACTAGTGATGAGTTTTTCAGCATAGCAATAAATTCATTTCCCAAAGGCGGAACCGCAATGCGCAAAGATTGAGGCAATATGATATGTTGCATAGCTTTAAGGTCGTTTGCCCCATCAATCCTTGCAGCTTCAATTTGACTTATGTCAATAGCATCGATACTAGCGCGAAATATTTCCGAAATGTAGGCCGCACTGTTTAATCCCAATCCAATTATTGCTGATTGTATTTCAGTAAACCTAATTCCTAATTGCGGGAGTCCACTATAGATTATGATAAGTTGGACAAGAAGTGGCGTACCGCGAAAAATCCAAATATAGGCTTTGGCAAAATTTTTCAGGATGGAAATTCGAGACGATTGTAACAGTGCAAGAATAAGACCCAAAAAAACACCAATAAATTGGGAAATGGTTGAAATAAAAAAGGTAATTAGCGCTCCCTGTCCAAGGAAGACATAGAAATCCCATCGCAGAAAAACACTAAAATCAAACGGCATAATAATAATTTGCAAGCTGCTTGAATATAACTATTGTTCTACTTTTACAATCCAGTGTGAAAGTATCAGGTCGTAAGTCCCATCACTGCGCATTTCTGAAAGCGTTTTGTTTATTGCCTCCCGGAGTTTAATGCTGGCTGTATCTTTCCTGAAAGCAAATGCACTTTGGGTTTCTGTCCACGGCCCAGATACAACTTTTAAGGCACCACCGCTTTTTTTTATATATTCAGATGCGACAGATAATTCAACGATAATCGCATCTCCGCGCCCTAACTGTAATTCGCGAAAACATTCCGAGAGGAGCGAGTATGTTTTTACGTTCTCGGTATATTTCTTGGCCTCTTGCTCTTCAGTCGTTCCAATTGGAACAAGTACTATCCTCCCAGTCAGATCCTCAGGTTTATGTATATCTGTGTTGTCTGAACGAACTACCAACACATGACCGCTGGTAAAGACAACGTCCGAAAAATCAACGGTGCTTTTCCTTTCTTCCGTGATGTTCATTTCTGCTGTGATAATGTCGAACCTTTTTGCTTGTAAAGCTGGGATTATGCCTTTCCATTCAATTGTGACGAATTTGACCTCCAGCCCCAATCTTTCTCCAATCTCGTTCGCCAAATCAACATCTAACCCAACTAACTGTTTGGTATCGGCATCTAAGTATGTATGAGGCGGATAGGCAGCATCAGCACCAATAGTTAATACACCTGGCTCGACCAAATCGAACTCCGAAAGGGGAGCCTGTTTGGTCTCCGCCATTGACGAACAGGCAGTGATTAAAAATACAAATACTAATAAAAAATAACCAATACAAGAGGACAGTTTTCTATTCATGAGGCACCTCCAATTTACATTGTGGCTTCAATTATCCCAGGAATTTCATCTATCTTAGTGGCAATCCTGCTTGCTGAGTAGAGAAGCATCAAATTACGCATGGTAGGGGCACGATCACGCGCATTTGTTTGAATATTTCCAGAGTAATAAAGAACCACTTCCTTGTTCAAGGCTTTTGCAGCTCCCTGGATAGCAGCAGTTCCACTGTCAGTTTCAACTGCATCTGCAGATAGTACAAGAACATCAGATGTTAGTGCCGCGTGAAGATCAATTTCGCCAAGACGATACGGATTTAGGGGAGTCCTCTCAACGCTATGTAGGTTCGATTGATGGTTAGGGTCATGTCGTTTACCAGTCTGCACAATGAACCCTTTTTTGGTTAACATTCCAGATAGTCGTTTAGTGTAATCTCTACTCCACTCGTACATCCCACCAGCGAAATCAACAAAGATTGTCCGCCCATTTTTTGGCTTTTTGGGGCTATTACTTTCAATTGACAATGGGTTTATAAAATCGTTCGGCTCTATTGCCATCCTTTTTACACGGTCTCGAACCAAACTATATAATTGCTTGTTTGCAGCATTGAGTCTTTCCTCAAAATCAATCGCTACTCTTCTCATTGCATCATAATTGTTATCTTTTGGGAAGGTCATTTTGGTTCCAGGAAGATCTTTGTAGTGTAATAC
>JACZJB010000197.1 GCA_014860805.1 Anaerolineales bacterium | reverse complement strand
TAAAACAAAAGAAAAAAGTGAAAAATGAAGGTCAATGATCAAAGTATGACAAGATTCTCACGGCATTCCAGCCCAAAGGCCAACCCAGAGATGCCTCAGAATTAAACGCGTTCTTTTACTTTTTATCGTTCAACTCTGAGCCGACATTGAGAAATTGATTTGTTGACCCTAATTGAATAGCCGGCGTGAGAGTCTTTGGAATAAAAAATTAGGTTCGGGATGGTATAGTTGGAAACGGTACCAACAACCAAAAGCCAACTTCAATTTGTGTTTAATACTAGAATCATATATATTTGTATTTATAAAAACAAAAAACCCATCCAAAAAATGGATAGGTTTCAGGGTAAAGGAAGGAGAAACCCTGCGCGTGTCCGCTAAAACCCGTCGCAAGGTTTCTTCCCTGCCCGCGCTAATTGCTGCTGACCCCGGCCGCAGGATTCCCGTCCAGGAGAGTCGCAGAATATGGGCGTCTTTTATAACGCCCTTTCAGCCGGTCATAAGCCAGCGAAGCACTCACGATACCATGGCTGGATGCCGTTTGAATGTTTTTGTAACAGGCACGGGCCATGTCATCCACGGAGGAGCCACTAAGCATCATCAGGTCTTCAAGCCAATGTTGAAGTGTCCCTACATTTGTCAGCAGGTCGTTCATTTGCTGATGGAAATTCAGGTTCCCCTCCATTTGGTCCAGATCCACGAAGGATGATTTTAACTCCGGCATGTCTTTCGATAAGTTCAGTGCTTCCTGAACAAAAGTCTGTCCGACATAGCTGATCTTCGCCAATCTTCGACGATCTACCGGGGTTAATACAGGGTTTTCGGGAAGCAAAGCTTCCAGTGCAGTTAAACTGCTTTTGCAAGTCGCCAGATCTTCAGGCGTCATTGCGGTAAAAGAAACATTTTTCATTTGAAAAATAGTTTTGGTGAATAAAAAATCCTCCGGCTGTCCCCAGCCGGCTCTGATAAGTATTTTAAAGGAGTCAGAAGTCCGAAGACGGGAGACGGAAGTTTTTGTTTCCGTTCCGGAATTCTGAATCCGGTTATGTTTTTGAGAAGTCGGAAGGTTGAAGTTTGAAGTCCGAAGTGAACGGGTCAATTTCATTGTATCGGCTTCCAACATTAAATCTTGTGTCTCAATAAAAACAGGCGTCCTTGCGATGAAAGAAACAACGAAAAAGGTTGTCATTTCGACGAACGGAGGAACGGAGTGAGGAGAAATCCCCTGGGCATCAGGTTCTCGCTGAGGAGATTTCTCACGCCAGCACACAGGCTGCCCGGAAGTTCGAAATGACAACTTGAGGCTTAAGGGACACTTGTCTGACGATAAAACAATTGATTTACCCGACAAATTAAGTTGATGCCCAAACGATGAAAATCTGGGAGAAGAAGCCTGCCGGAAGCTTTCGAAATTCCTCGCAACTGGGACGCTGTTATTTCTCATGTTTAATTTGATCATCATCTAATTATATTTTTGTTGTTTTTCAGCCAGTTTCTGACTTCGGTCTTCCCGCTTCGTGCTTCGATTATAGAATTGACTTACGCAAACCGGTTCCGTCTGAGCAGTAAACGGATAAAAAAGATGTTTCAGGTCCTGCCACTTGTTAACAGCCTCCGATGGAAGAATTTTACTGTGGGTACAAAGCTGGTCGAAGATCCAGTTATAGCCGAAAACAGGGATGCCCATGGAACGGGCGGCTTCCTGCATCAGCACCTGGGTGGCCAGAACGGCAGCATTCTCGCGGCGGGCCAGGTAAAGGTTAATAATCTGGAAACGCGATAAACCGGGAAACTGTTTTTGAAGACGACGGATTTCCTCTGTCTCATCGAAAGTATAAATCAGTTTGCGGATGCGCCCCCGTTCCAAAAGGTCCTCATAGCTGTTTAAGGTTTCCCCTGAAAGGTGAATGGACAGCTCGGCATCGGCATAGAAACGCTTATCCAGCGAAAATAAAGGATACATCAGTCTAAGCTGCTGCAGCTTGGATAATGATAAAGGGCTTTCAATGATGAGTTTCATGCGATCTGGTATTTAGAAGTAAATTCAAGTGTGTTCATGCCTACGAGTTCTGCCGCTTTATCCACCGTGATGACCTGTTCGGACACAGAACGCATGAGCAGCTGATCGAACCGCGTGGGTTTTTCAGAAACAGGGTATTGGCCCCATCCGGTTTCTTTTCTGTTTTTGTTGAAACGCTGAAATTGCATTCTTGTATAGTAGGCCTCATTAATAACATTTAACTCAAAGGCCCTGCGGAAAATCGCCTGAACCGACATGCCGTAGCGTTCCTTTAGGATAATCAGTTCGACAAGGGCTATTTCGTGACGTTTTCGACCCACTTCACGGAAAAAGCAGGCGCGGGGCATCAACAGGGCGCCCGCAAAACGAAAACAAAGATTTTCAATCAGTTTTTCCTCGGTCAGCAGGGTTTCATCAAAGTTGAGCAGCAGGTGTCCCAGCTCGTGTAAAATGGTCAGGCGTTTGCGGTCTTCAGGGTAATTTTGATTGTAAACAATCACAGGTATTTTGTCGTTGGCGTAAGTGGAAACCCCGTCAAAATCTTCATTAGCATCGATGGCAATCAGGCGGATACTCTGTTCTTCAAGGATATTGAGGATGTGTGAGATCCCGTTAAAGCCCAGGTTCCAGTCGGTAAGCAGTTGTTCGGCGGCCAGTTCCACATCTTCGGCGTTATGGATGATCCGGTGGGAGAGCGGATGGACAAAAGGCTCGGAAATGCCGGCCAGTTCTTCAAGTTCCAGATAAGATTCGATGTCGGACATGGATTTTTGTTTGATGGATTCCAGTTCTTTTACAAGGAGTCTCTTTTTTTTGCGGAATTCCAGCTTTTGGACCGAAACATTGAATTCTTTGGTAAAATAACCGGGCCGGACACCGAGGGCCCGGCTCAAAGCTACCACGACATGGCTGTCGGGCATCATTTCGGCACGTTCGTATTTGGCAATCGATGTTTTCTTTACGAAACCATCCATGGCGCTGACCAGGTCGTCCTGAGACATACCGGCCAGCTTCCGGGCACTTTTTAAGCGCTGTGCAAATAGTTGTTTCATTGTAATGTTTTTTGCATTAATATATATGATGTATGTAGCAAATAAATAATACATGGTGTTCAATTTTTTACAAATATATAAAATTTGAACACGTGTGTCAACATTTTTTTTAAAAAAGATAACAAAAGTACCTGGCTTTTTTAAATTAAACAGCTTAAATAGTTGAAAAAC
>JACZJB010000196.1 GCA_014860805.1 Anaerolineales bacterium | reverse complement strand
ATCTGCAACATGTCCATTGAAGGCGGCGCCCGCGCCGGTATGATTGCGCCGGATGATGTCACTTTTGAATATCTCAAAGGCCGCGAGTTCGCCCCCAAAGGTGAGGAATGGGATAAGGCTGTCGCCAAATGGTGCTCTTTGCCATCCGATGAAGATGCTGTTTATGACAAATCCATCACACTCAACGCATCTGAACTTGAACCGATGATCACCTACGGGACCAATCCCGGCATGGGTATGAAAATCACAGATCGCGTTCCCACTGTGGAAGCATTTACTGAATCTTCCCAAAAAGCCGCGTTTGAAAAGGCCTTGAATTACATGGGCTTGCAGCCCGGCCAATCCCTCCTTGGCAAAAAAGTGGATGTGGTCTTCATCGGCTCCTGCACCAATTCGCGCATCTCAGACCTGCGCCTTGCCGCTTCCATGCTCAAAGGACGCAAGGTTGCTGACGGAACCCGCGTGATGGTGGTGCCTGGTTCACAGGATGTGAAGAAGCAAGCCGAACAGGAAGGTCTCGATCAAGTATTTAAAGAAGCGGGTGCCGAATGGCGCGAAGCTGGCTGCTCCATGTGCATAGCAATGAACGGCGATCAATTGCAACCTGGCCAATATGCAGTTTCAACCAGCAACCGTAATTTTGAAGGACGGCAGGGCAAAGGCGGGCGCACGTTCCTTGCCAGCCCGGTCACCGCTGCGGCGACAGCCATTCATGGTGTGGTCACGGATCCGCGCACATTATTAGGATAAACCATCATGGCTCAATTCACAAAATTAACCTCCCGCGTTATGCCTTTGCCAGTCAATGACATTGACACAGACCAGATCATCCCCGCGCAATTTTTGAAAGTGACCGACAAGAACAACCTCGCGGATGCGCTTTTTTACAACTGGCGCTATAAGGATGATAAATCCATTAAAGAGGATTTTATTATTAACAAGCCCGAGTCAAAGGGCTGCCAAATTTTATTGGCAGGTGACAACTTCGGGTGCGGTTCGAGCCGCGAGCATGCGCCGTGGGCGCTCACCAGCTACGGCTTCCGCGCTGTCATCTCCACATCCTTTGCAGATATCTTCCGCAACAACTCGTTGAAAAATGGATTGATCCCCATCATCGTGGATGATGAGACTCACAAGATGCTCTTTGATCTTGTGGAAGAAGCGCCTCGCGCCGAACTGACAGTTGATTTGGCAACCCAAACATTGACCTACCCCGGCGGCTCGATTACCTTCCCAATCGACCCGTTCAACAAAACCTGTTTATTGAACGGCGTGGACGAACTTGGCTACATCTTGAATTTTGAAAAAGAGATCGCTGAATACGAAATGAAAGTTTAATGTGTTGATGCGAGGAAGGTGTTCTCCCCGACGACATCGTACCCGTAAGGGTAAGCAACTTCCCATACGTTGGAAACTGTTTCGGGCTAGCGCCTTCGCAATGGCATAAGGAAGATTATGCAAATCCAAATATATGACACCACCCTGCGTGACGGTACCCAATCCGAAGGCTTCACGCTTTCGAGTAATGACAAGATTCGCATCGCGCAAAAGCTGGATGAACTTGGCGTTGCCTTCATTGAAGGCGGCTGGCCTGGTTCCAATCCGAAAGATGTTGAATTTTTTGAACGAGCCAAAGATATACAATGGAAACATTCGCTCATTGCTGCATTCGGCTCCACCTGCCGTGTCAAAGGCGGACCTGAAGATGATGCCAATATCAAGGCCCTGCTCGATTCACAAACCCCTGTCTGCACGATTTTCGGCAAGACATGGACTTTGCACGTCAAGGAAGTTCTGCAGACTACACACGAAGATAATCTGCGCATTATCGAGCAATCGGTTGCCTATCTCAAAGCCAACGGCAAGCGTGTCATCTACGATGCTGAACATTTCTTCGACGGCTTCAAAGCGGATTCATCCTATGCGCTTGAGACGTTAAACGCTGCGATCCGCGGTGGTGCAGAGACTGTTGTCTTGTGCGATACCAACGGTGGCACCCTGCCGTGGGAAGTGGAAAATATTATCTGCGAGATGAAACTCTCTTTCAAGCATCCGTTTGGGATCCACACTCACAATGATTCAGAATGCGCGGTTGTGAATTCTCTTGTCGCCGTAAAAGAAGGCGCGATACAAGTGCAAGGCACGATCAACGGAGTGGGAGAGCGTTGCGGCAATGCAAATCTGTGCTCCATCATGGCAGATCTCGAACTCAAGATGGGTTATCAATGTCTGCCCGCAGGGAAGATCGAGCATTTATATGACCTGTCTCATTTTGTGGCGGAAGTTGCAAATATCACGCCCGATGAACATTTGCCTTTCATCGGCAAATCCGCGTTCGCGCACAAAGGCGGCGTACATGTTGCCGCCATGAGACGAAGTGCTCAATCCTATCAGCATGTGGAGCCTGAAAAGGTAGGCAACAAAATGCGGGTCGTCGTTTCAGACCTTTCGGGGCGCGGGAACCTGCTTAGCAAGGCTGAAGAACATGGTGTGGAAGTGGAGGGCAGCGAAGTTGTGCCTGTTCTCAACGAGATCAAGGAACTCGAATCTCGCGGCTTTTCCTTTGAAGCCGCTGAAGCATCCGTCACCATGATGTTGAAGCGCCAGGAATATGGTTACAAAGCTCCTTTCGAACTCGTGGATTTTTTTGTCAACGTGGAGCATCGTCAGGGACGCGGCATCTTCGCAGAAGCGATGGTGAAAGTGCGTGTGCAGGGCGAGCTGCTGCATACGGCGGCAGAAGGCAATGGCCCTGTCAACGCGTTGGATAATGCTTTGCGAAAAGCATTGGTTGGATATTATCCGCAGGTTGGAAAATTTCATCTTTCGGATTACAAAGTCCGCATTCTGGATTCGGATCATGGCACCGAAGCCATTACGCGCGTGTTGATAGACACACGCAATACAACATCGCGCTGGAGCACCGTTGGTGCGAGCACAAATATTATCGAAGCAAGCTGGCGTGCGCTTGCAGATTCATTTGAATACGGGTTGATGGTTGCGCATTAGATAAAATCTTATAAAAAAGGAAAACACATTGGATTTCAAAATTACCCTCTTGCCTGGCGACGGCATCGGACCCGAAGTGGTTGGCGAAGCAGTACGTGTCTTGGAAGTGATTGCCGCCAAATACAAGCACGCTTTTAATTTTCAAGAACGATTGATGGGCGGTTGTTCCATCGATAAATATGGTTCGTCACTTACTGATGAAACCCTTGCCGATTGCAAATCCGCAGATGCGGTTTTGCTTGGTGCGGTGGGCGGCCCCAAATGGGATGACCCCGCGGCAAAGGATCGTCCTGAACGCGGATTGCTCGCACTTCGCAAAGGGCTTGGTGTGTTTGCCAACCTTCGCCCTGTCAAAGTTCATCCTGCCTTGATTGATTCATCCCCGCTCAAACCCGAGAAACTCAAGGGTGTGGATATTATCGTCATGCGCGAGTTGACGGGCGGTCTGTATTTTGGACAACCGAAATTGCGCGAGATGCGGGATGGCAGGGAATATGCCGTCGACACGCTTGAATATTATGATTATGAAGTTAAACGCATTGTTGAGCTCGCCTTCAACCTTGCAAAGGGACGCAGGAAAAAGGTCACTTCGGTGGATAAAGCTAATGTGTTGGAAGCATCCAGGCTGTGGCGGCAGATCACGACCAAAATCGGGAAAGAGAATACTGATATCGAACTCGAACATATGCTTGTCGATACCGCCTCAATGAAACTGATAACTGCTCCTGCTTCGTTTGACGTGGTCGTCACCGAAAACATGTTCGGCGACATTCTCACGGATGAAGCGTCCGTGCTGGCAGGGTCGATGGGGATGTTGCCCTCTGCCAGTTTGGGCGAATCAGGCCCGGGGTTGTATGAACCGATCCACGGGTCTGCACCCGATATTGCAGGGAAAGGAATTGCAAATCCAGCGGGTACAATCCTTTCTTCCGCAATGCTGCTGCGCTACTCATTAAAATTGGAAGGCGAAGCCGCTGCGATTGAGAAGGCTGTGGATGAAGTCATTACTGCCGGGGTCCGCACTGCGGATATCGGCGGCAAGTTAACAACCCGTCAGATGACGGATGAGATTATCAAAAAATTATAAGGAGAATTGAGTTATGGGAATGGAGTCTAAATTTATCTGGAAGAACGGCGGGCTTGTGCCGTTCGAACAAGCGACCTTGCATTTTCTCACGCCTGCCCTTCATTATGGGGCGGCTGTGTTTGAAGGAATCCGCTCGTACAACACGCCGAAGGGTCCTGCTATTTTTCGTTTGCGAGAACATGTGGAGCGTTTATTCGACTCAGCGCGTGTGCTTGGTTTTCGTGATTTCCCGTGGAGTGTGGATGACCTGGTCAAGGCTCATAAAGATACTGTACGAGCAAACGGATTTACTGATTGCTATGTGCGCCCGCTCATCTATTTGGATGGCGGCGGCTGGAACTTGAACGTGGATAGTGGAAAAGCATCCCTGATGATCGCTGTCTGGGAGTGGAATAATTATCTTGGCGAGGAGGCGCTTGCAAAAGGCATTCGAGCCAATATTTCTTCGTTCACTCGTCATCATGTCAACGTCTCGATGACCAAGGCCAAGGTTTCCGGCAATTACGCCAACAGCATTTTGGCAAAGACCGAATCGCAGCGATTGGGCTTCGAAGAAGCCATCATGCTCGATCCGCAAGGCTATATTGCGGAATGTACAGGAGAGAATCTGTTCCTGATACGAAAAGACAAGATCATCACCCCGTCTACTGCGCCCGTGTTGGAAGGTATTACGCGTCATTCCATTTTTACGATTGCGCGGGATTTGGGATATGAGGTGTTGGAACAGCCTGTTTCGCGCGATCAGTTGTATATTGCAGATGAAGTTTTTGTGTGCGGAACTGCCGCTGAATGCATCGGTTTGAGCGAAATTGACTTCCGCAAGATCGGGAACGGGAAAACTGGACCTATTACCAAGAAGATCCAGGATGTTTATCATGATGCGATTCGAGGCAAAGTGAAAAAATACGAAGAATGGTGCGATTACGTGGGATAGCTGTGTAGACCACTGACCCATATTAAGGTCAGTGGTCTTTTCTTTAAGAAGCAGGGGAATCCTGTGATATAATCTCGCCGCCCCAAAAATGGGCACATTCTGCCTGGGACGGGCAATAAGCGTCCCTGAGCGGGTCTTTATCCCCGCTAAACTCATTCCGTTCCGCGCCAGTCACTGAATTGCGCGTTGGAGAACGGCAAAAGTTAAGGAGTACTACATGGCTGTCATTTCAATGAAAGCCCTGCTTGAGAGCGGCGTCCACTTCGGGCATCGTACCAACAAGTGGGATCCTCGTATGAAACCGTATATCTTCACGGAACGTAACGGTATTCATATTATTGACCTTCAACAGACCGTCAAATTGTTGAATCAAGGTTACAACACTGTTCGCGATGTTGCCGCCAATGGCGGTACTGTTCTCTTTGTGGGCACCAAGCGCCAGGCGCAGGAAACTGTTGCTGAAGAAGCTGCCCGCTGTGGTATGCCTCACGTCACCGAACGCTGGATGGGCGGCATGCTCACCAACTGGTCCACCATGTACCAGCGTATCCAGGAACTTGAACGCCTTGAGAAGTTGCGCGACACCGATGAGATCAACCGCCTTACCAAAAAGGAAGGATTGTTGATCGAGCGCGATATCACCCGCTTGAGCACACGCCTCTCCGGCGCACGCATCATGAAGCGCCGCCCTGACCTGCTCTTCATTGTGGATGTTGGACGCGAAGAAGCTGCTGTTCGTGAAGCGAACCTGCTCAAGATCCCGATTGTGGCGCTGGTTGATACCAATTGCAATCCCCAAAATGTTGATTATGTGATCCCCTCCAATGATGACGCGATTCGCGCCATCAAATTGCTGGTTGCCAAAATGGCGGACGCTGTTCTTGAAGGCAAGGCCATGCGCAAGGAAGAGGAACCTGAACAGCCCGACGAAGTGAAAACTGAAGGTAAACCAAAATCACGTCCGTCCCGCAAGCCTGTCGTTGAAACCGAAACGGATGAAATGGGTGATGATGTATTGCTCGGTGAATCCACACTGGCCAAGATGAATGTGGGCGCCAAGGCAAATGAAGTTGCTCCTGCACCAGAAGAAGTTGTATCCAAAGACGACTCCACTGAACCCGCAGCGTAAATAATAAAAAACTGTAACATTGAACCAAGGATTGTGAAATGGAAATAACAACTGAGATGATCAAGAAACTGCGGGCTGCAACCAATGCTCCCATGTTGGATTGCCGCAAAGCATTGCAGGAAGCGAACGGAGATTTCGATAAGGCTGTTGACTGGCTGCGCGAGAAGGGGATGGCTACAGCAGCCAAACGCGCTGACCGCCAAGCCTCCAACGGCGTTGTGGAATTGTATTCCCACGGCGGCGGACGAGTGGGCGTGATGGTCGAGATCAACTGCGAAACCGACTTTGTTGCCCGTGCTGAGCAGTTCCGCAACCTTGCGCATGAGATCGCTTTGCAGATCGCTGCCAGCGCGCCAAAATATATCACTGCGGAAGAAATTCCAGCCGCAGAACTCGAACATGAAAGAGAAATCGCCCGCGCTCGTGCAAAAGAAGAAGGCAAGCCCGATAACGTGCTTGCGAAGATCGTGGATGGCCGTGTTGAGAAGTACAAGGATGAAGTATGTCTTTTAAGGCAAGCTTACATCCGCGATGAATCTCTGACCATCGAAAAGCTCATTTTACAGAATGTGGCTGCCATTGGTGAAAGTGTCATCGTTCGCCGTTTCCAGCGTTGGGAATTGGGCGAAAGCACAAGCCAGAATTAAGTTTAAAAAGCCAGCCTTCGGGTTGGCTTTTTTTCTACATTGCGTCATTTTGAAAAAGCTTGGAGGTATGAATGGTTGAGTTGAAATATAGACGGATCCTGCTCAAGTTAAGCGGCGAGGCGCTCGGAGGTAAATCCGGCTTTGGGATCGATGTCGATGAGGCTGAGGCAATTGCCACTCGCATCAAGGAAGTCCGAGAAATGGGCGTGGATGTGGCTGTGGTCATCGGTGCGGGAAATCTTTGGCGCGGCAAGCAGGGTTTGGAGCGCGGCATGGACCGTTCCACTGCGGATTATATGGGTATGCTTGCTACGGTCATGAATGCCATTGCATTGATGGATGCTCTGGAGCGGTTGAACGTGTTCACCCGCGTCATGTCTGCCATTGAAATGCGTGCCATTGCCGAGCCTTACATCCGCCGCCGCGCGATCCGCCACCTTGAAAAGGGGCGTGTGGTCATCTTTGGAGCGGGGACAGGGAATCCGTTCTTCTCCACCGATACGGCAGCTGCGCTGCGCGCCACGGAAATAGATGCACAGGTCGTCATCAAAGCTACAAAAGTGGACGGCGTGTATGATTCTGACCCCAAGAAAAACCCGAATGCGAAAAAATTCGATAAACTGAGCTACATTGAAGTTCTCAACCGCCGCCTCGAAGTAATGGATAGTACAGCCATCACACTTTGCATGGAAAACAATATGCCCATCCTTGTGCTCAACCTTTGGGATTCGAAGGCGCTGTTGGGTGCATTGCGCGGCGAGGCCATCGGCACACTCGTTACTGCTTAGTTCAATTCGTATTCCAAAAAATTCCTTCCTGCCCTGTTTTCAAAAATTGGCAGGAAGGAATTTTTTTATTTTCTGATAGTCTCTCAATTTTTTGCATATTCTCTCACTTTTCAGGCACTCCCATAGCC